>CAYPJN010000557.1:0-1906 GCA_964411055.1 uncultured Lentisphaerales bacterium
CGGTGGCAGAAAAACGGTGGTTTGTCCAGATGAATGTGTTTACGCCCTAAAATGCGAGCGATGTGAGGCTAAAGAAAAAACCGTGGCCGCGGTGCGTCTTCCGAAAATAACGTTTTGACGTTGTAGCGTCATGACGCTACAATGTTCGGCGCAAGGGAGATGCACCATGACGACACTGACCAAACGGTCGACGGTTTACCTTGAGCCAGACCTGCACCGGGCTCTGCGGCTGAAATCCATTGAAACTTCGCGATCCGTTTCGGATTTGCTCAATGACGCCATCCGGAGCGAACTGGCCGAAGATGCCGGGGATTTGGCGGCATTTGACGCGCGCAAGAACGAGCCGACGATAGGCTTCGAGGATTTCGTGAAGGAACTCAAGCGCCATGGCAAGCTATGAGGTTCGCCTGCGCAAGTCGGTATTCATAGATCTCGATCCTATCCCCAAACGGGATGTTCAGCGGATTGTGGCGTCCATCGCCGCCTTGGCTGACAATCCACGTCCACCTCAGGCAATGAAACTTTGCGGGGCGGAGAAGTACCGCCTCCGATGCGGGGTGTACCGAGTGCTGTACGAGATTCAAGACAACGTTCTTCTGGTGTGTGTCGTCAAAGTCGGGCACCGCAAGGATGTGTACCGGGACTGAATCGCAGCAGCCCGACAAAACTCGATATAGTGAAGTTCAAAATGATCGTGGCCGTGCAACCGGAGGTGGTGTCGGCTAGGGCGCCCGCGAGGGTGAAGTAGTTGAACCCGCCGTGCCTGCGGGCCGCGTCTGTCACTGCCGTCGACGCGCGCGCAGGAAACGCGCCACCAGGTGGAATAGGTGGCCGAAGAGCCGCACCGCCACGAAGTAGAGCCAGACCACCGGCCGCGCGGCGCCGTCGGACCGCATCCGGTCGCGGAAGATCCTGTCGCCCCACCGCAGCACGGCGCGCAAGCTCCAGCCGGACGCCGCGGCGATCGCCTCGGAGAACTGGTAGACCGCGTCGTGCAGACAGCTCGCCAGCCGCGTGCCCGGCAGGTCGGGTGCGCAGGTGCAGCCGTCCCAGGCGTAGCCTGCGCGGACGCGGATGCGCGTCCCGGCCCCGTCGCGTTCGATCACCAGCCACGGGTTCGAGAAGCGCGGCGCCGCCGCGTCCGCGACACCCTGCTCCAGATCGTTCTCCAACGTGTATTTCCAGGTGGCCATGCCGCTATCATACCTTGCGTGGGCGTCCGCGCGGGCGCTTGGGCGCAGGCGCGGCGGGTGCGGGTGTCTCCGTCACGGCGTTCTTGCGCGGGCGTCCGCGCGGGCGCTTGGGTGCAGGGGTCTCCGGAACCGCGTTCTTGCGCGGGCGTCCGCGTGGGCGTTTGGGCGCAGGCGTGGTTGGGACAGCGGGGGTCTCCGGAACCGCGCTCTTGCGGGGGCGTCCGCGTGGGCGCTTGGGTGCAGGCGCGGCGGGTGCGGGCGTTTCCGTCACAGCGCTCTTGCGGGGGCGGCCGCGCGGACGCCTGGGAAGCTCGCCGGCCTGTGGCGGTGGGACGACGGCAGCAATCTGCGGCGCAGCCTGCGTCGGCGCGGCGGCGTCGATCTCGACGCCGAAGACATCCGAGAGATCCTCCGCCACCAGCGCCTCGGCGACCTGGCCGGGCGCCGCGACGGGCGCCGCGACGATGTTGGTGATCAGGTCGGCCGAGTCGGCGCCGCGCAGTAGGAAGAGCAGTTCGGGCTGCGTGTCGAGGCGGTTGCCGATGCCGTACATCACGGCCGCGATATGCTTGCACATGCCGGCGCTGTCGGGACACGAGCAGGTGAAACCGATCTCCGCGGGCCGCGGAAACAGTCCCGTCTCCTGGCCGGTCATAACCGCCATGACTTCGTTCGAGAGGCGGCCCTGCAGCAGCTCGATCATCGAGCCGATG
>CAYPJN010000558.1:0-1905 GCA_964411055.1 uncultured Lentisphaerales bacterium
GAGGCCGTCAAGCAGGGCGCCTCGGGACAGTCGGGCTTCGTCAACGCCGTGCTGCGCAACGTCCTGCGCGAACGTGCGACGCTGCTCGCGGAGCTCGCGCGCCAGCCGCTGCCGGTGCGCGAGTCGCATCCCGACGCGCTGGTGGAACGCTGGACCGGGCGCTACGGCGCCGAAACCGCCGAGGCCCTCTGCGTGTGGGACAACGCCCCCGCGGAGACCGTCGTGGCCCTCCTGCCGGACCGCGGCGTGACCCCCGAAGCCCTGCTGGAGCAGTGGCTCGCGGCCGGCGTGCGCGCGAGGGATTTTTCGTGCCGCAGGATCCGGCCACCCTGGCCGCCACCGGACTGCTGCGCCTCCAGCCGGGATTGCGCGTGCTCGACGCCTGCGCCGCCCCCGGCGGCAAGACGGCCCAGATCGCCGCCGCCATGCAGGGGCAGGGCACCCTTGTGGCCATGGAACGCCACCCCGACCGCCTGAGCCGCCTCAACGAGAACCTGGTGCGCCTCGGCCTCAAGGCCTGGGTCCAGGTGCGCCAGGGCGACGCCGGGGATCCCGCCTTGCTCGCCACGCTCGGAACCTTCGACCGCATCCTGCTGGACGCACCCTGTACCAACACGGGCGTGTTGCGCCGCCGGCCCGACGCCCGCTGGCGCTTCTCCTCCGCCCGCCTGCGGACGATGACCGGCCGCCAGCACCGGCTGCTCGCCGCGCTCCTGCCGCTGCTGGCTCCGCAGGGGCGTCTCGTCTATTCCACGTGCAGCCTCGAGCCCGAGGAAAACGGGGAGTTGGCCGCCGCAGTCTGCCGCGGGCAGCCCGGTTTCGCGGTCGTCGAAACCCGCGACCACCTGCCGTCCAGGGACGGCACCGACGGCGCGTTCGCTTGCGCCATCGAGCGCAAACCGGAAGAAACGCCCCCATGTTCACCGGCTTGATCCGGCAGGCGGGGCGCCGGCATGAATTTTGCCGCAATCGCGTCACTTGTCTCTCTGCAAATCGCGATAATGAACAACAGGAGCCCGGTGCGGCGGACGGGCGCAGGATAGACCGGTATCGGGGAGACGGCGGGATGATCGACTTGAGAATAGGGCGCTACGACTTCAGCGACAAGTCCGCCAGGGCGGACGCCGGTTTTACGTTTTAATCAAGTATTTCGACTTCGGCAAACTCCCGAAGTACGACGCGCGCTCCGAAATCGCACGCTCGAATGCCAGCCGAGTACAACTCGGTGGTTGACAGCCGTCCGTAAATGAAGTAAGGATTGTATGTATATTTCAGCACAATCCTCGGTAATCAGGAGAAGACCATGCGTAATAATAGAGTGTGTTTCGCATACGTGGCGTGCGTGTTCATGGGGGCCATGTCCCATGCGGCGTGGCAGGCCGACCAGGCCACGCTCAGTTTTGACGCCGACAAGCCGACGGGGGTCGCTCCCTACGGCCTCACGTACCATGTCAGCACCAACGGTTCGGACAGCGCCGACGGTCTCTCCTGGGGGGCGGCGTTCCGGACCATCCACCATGCGATCAGCGTGGCAACCCACGGCGACTCGATCATCGTTGGCGACGGCACCTTCGTCAACGCCGCTCAGCTCATCGTCGGCAAGGGCCTGACGCTGACGTCGCTGAACGGACCGCTCTACACAGCCATCGACGGCAACAATGCCTACATGGGCGTGGTGGTCTCGAACATCAACGCGGTCGTCTCGGGCTTCACCGTGAAGCGCGGCAGCGGATCATGGGGTTTCAACGTGGTGGTCTCCGGCGGTGGCACGGTTACCAACTGCCACCTCATCAACTGCAAGGCTCAGGACGGCGAAGGCGGCGGCGGCGCGATGCTCGGAGGCAACGCCATGCTCGTCGACTGCGTCATCACCAACAACCTCGGCGGCAAGCGCGGCCCCGGCGT
>CAYPJN010000559.1:0-1902 GCA_964411055.1 uncultured Lentisphaerales bacterium
GTCGATCCGGTGGTTGCGGGTTCGAGCCCCGTCTCTCCCGCCATCCTTTTTGATCAGATGAGCCGGTTCCCGCGGGAACCGGCTCTTTTTACGCGCGGAGCCTTCCAGGCGTGCATGATCCCGCCAAAGTCATCCTGCTGGCGATACTGCAGGGCGTGGCCGAGTTCCTTCCCGTCAGCAGCTCGGGGCACCTGGTAATCGCGTCGCGCCTGCTCGGCATGGAACTGCCCGGCCTGCGTCTCGACGCCATGCTGCATTTCGGCACGCTGATCGCCGTCTGCCTCTTCTACCGGCGGCGGCTCGGCAACCTGCTGGCGGGGCTGGCGCGCCGTGAGCGCGCGGCCTGCCGCGAGATCGGCCGCCTGCTGCTGGCCTCGTTGCCGATCGTCGCTGTCTACCTGGCGGCCCACGCGCGGATCGAGGCCTGCTACGAGAACCACCGCGTGGCCGCGGCGATGCTGCTCGTTACCGGCCTGCTGCTGCTGTCGCTGCGGTTCCGCCTCCCGGAGGCCACAGGCCGCCCGGCGCCCGGCGGCGCGCCGCTCGTCTGGTGGCGCGCGCTGGTCGTCGGCCTGGCGCAGGCGGCGGCCATCCTGCCGGGCATCAGCCGCTCCGGAGCAACGATCGCCACGGCGCGGCACCTGGGCATCGAGCCCGTGCGGGCGGCCGAGTTCTCCTTCCTGATGAGCGTTCCGCCGCTGCTTGGCGCCACGCTGCTGCATGGTTTCCGTCCGGAGGCGGCCGTCGCGGCCGGCCCGGGGTGGGGCGTCGTCGCGGCCGGAACGCTCGTGTCCGCGCTGGTAGGCTATGCCTCGATCGCCTTTCTGATGCGCGTGCTGGCCGGTGGCCGCTTCTGGGTTTTTGGTGTATACTGCCTGCTGGCCGGCGGTGCGGTGCTGCTGAGCGGGCTATGAACAGGCAGACGGCGAGACAGGAGCGGATGGTGGTCGGCGAGGTCGTCGCCGAGGTCACCTACAAGGACGTGCGGCGACTGACGCTGCGCGTGCGCAGCGGCGACGGGCCGGTGCAGGTCTCGGCGCCGCGCCGCGTGCCGCCGCATAAGGTGGGCGCCTTCCTGCAGGCGCAGCTTCCCTGGATCCAGCGGCAGCGGCTCCGCCATCGGCAGCGCGAGTCGGTTCCGCCGCCGGCTTATGCCGACGGCGAAGTCATCTGGATATGGGGACGGCGCCAGGTCATCGAGCGTTCAGACGGAGCGCCCCCGAGCGTGAGCCTCGTCGGCGACCGCCTCCGGCTGCAGGTCGCGGCGGATGCCGCCCCGGAGGAGTGCGCGGCGTTGGTCGAGGCGTGGTGCCGCGCTCGGATCAAGGAGGCCCTGGAGCCGCTGCTGGACGCTTGGGCCAGGCGCCTGGATCTGCCGCCGCCGTCCTTCCGGATTCGGAAGATGAAGAGCCGCTGGGGAAGCTGCAGCAACCGTACGCGGACGCTCGCCTTCAACCTGGAGCTGGTCCGGCGTCCGCCGGCCTGCCTGGAGTATGTCGTGGTGCACGAGTTGGTGCATCTCATCGTGCCGCCGCACAACACGCGCTTCTACGCCATCCTCGACCATGTCCTGCCGCAGTGGAGCGAGGTGCGGCGCGAACTGAACGCGCGGCCGCCCGGGACGCCGCCGATGGTTCCGGCCGATTCCCTGCCGCCGCCTCTATAGGATCTTGAGGCGCGGGAGATCCTGGATGTCGACGCAGCCTGCCAGGACGCCCTGCGCGTCGACCACCGGAAGGTCGTCGATCTTGTGGCGCTCGAAGAGCTGCAGCACGTCCACCGCCAGCCGATCCGCCGAGACGCGGATCGGATCGTGCGTCATGTACTCGGCGACCGGGCGCGACAACAGGTCAGGCGTGTTGGTCAGGTGGCGCCGCAGGTCGCCGTCGGTGAAGATGCCCG
>CAYPJN010000560.1:0-458 GCA_964411055.1 uncultured Lentisphaerales bacterium
CCGGGTCGGCCTGATCGAAGTCTGCGACCACCCCGCGCTCGCCCCGCAGGCCTGGGATGGCTTGCGCGACACACTCGCGGTCCTGCAGGCCGAGGCCCGCCAGGCGGACTCGGCCGATTTCATGACGCTGCTGCAGGAGGCCGAACT
Source organism: uncultured Lentisphaerales bacterium (assembly GCA_964411055.1). Taxonomy (GTDB): domain Bacteria; phylum Verrucomicrobiota; class Kiritimatiellia; order RFP12; family JAAYLN01; genus JAAYLN01. Next base: position 148 of record CAYPJN010000560.1, read on the forward strand.
GCTGCTCGTCGCCCCGCCGGCCATCGGTCGCGACCGGCGCGAGCGGCTGCAAGCCTTGCTGGCCGTGGCGGTCCGCCTGACGGAGGCCGCCGCCGCGGAGCCGGGCAGCGGCCTGGCCGCCTGGTGCGCCAGCTTCCGCCGCCTGTGCCAGGATCACGCCGACGTCACAGATCCGCTCTGTGCCGACGTCGTGCCGGGGACGACCCTGCGTCAATTGGCCCGCGTCGCCCCGGATGCGGCAGCCGGGCCGGCCGCGGCGGAGCACGCCGCCGCGTTCGTGCGTGCGCTTGAACACCTGGCGGAACGATGCC
>CAYPJN010000560.1:468-1900 GCA_964411055.1 uncultured Lentisphaerales bacterium
CTCGATCCCTCCTGCTACGACCTGCTGGCCTCGGAGGCGCGCATCGCCAGCTTCCTGATGATCGCCAATGAACAGGCGCCGCCCGACCACTGGTTTGCCCTGGGGCGGCTGCTGGCGGGCCGAGGCGGCGCGGCGGCCCTGGTCTCCTGGAGCGGGTCGATGTTCGAATACCTCATGCCGCCGCTCTTCATGGCCACCTATCCCGGCACGCTGCTCGATCGCACCTGCCGCGCCGTCGTCGAGCGCCAGATCCGTTACGGCCGGCAGCGGCAGATTCCCTGGGGCATTTCGGAATCGTGCTACCACGCCACCGATGCGCACCATGTCTACCAATACCGCGCCTTCGGCGTCCCGGGACTCGGCCTGAAGCGGGGCCTCTCCGACGATCTGGTGGTCGCCCCCTACGCGACGCTGCTGGCGCTCCCCGTCGCGCCGGCGGCCGCCTGCGCAAACCTGGAACGGCTGATCGCGCGCGAGGAAGCGCTCGGAACCTATGGTCTGTTCGAGGCCATCGACTACACCCCTTCGCGCGTGCCGCGCGGCAAGACGCGCGCCGTGATCCGCAGCTACATGTCGCACCACCAGGGGATGGGACTGCTGGCGCTCTCCCATCTGCTGCTCGACGCGCCGATGGTGCGCCGCTTCATGTCCGACCCGGCCGTGCGGGCCACCGAAGTTCTGTTGCAGGAACGCGTGCCCGACGTGTCGCCGATCATTCAGCCCCACCGCCGCGAAGCGGCATCGACAAGCGCGATGGCGGCCGCCGAAATCTGCGACACCATGCGCAACTTCACCCAGCCGGACGCGCCGGTGCCGGAAGTCCACCTCCTCTCAAACGGCAACTACCACCTGATGGTCACCCATGCCGGCGGCAGTTCAAGCCGCTGGCACGGACTGGCGCTCACGCGCTGGCGCGAGGATGTCACCCGCGACAACTGGGGCGTCTTCCTCTATCTGCGCGACGTCGACACCAACGCCGTCTGGTCCAGCACCTTCCAACCCATGCGCCGCCGCGGCACCCCGCATGAAGCCGTCTTCACGCAGGGGCGCGCCGAGTTCCGCCACACGGCCTTCGAGGTCGAGACGCAGACGGAGATCTGCGTCTCGACCGAGGACGACGTCGAAATCCGCCGCATCACGCTCAACAACCGCGGCGACACCGCGCGGCGGCTGGAGCTGACGTCCTACGCCGAGGTCGTGCTCGCCCCGCCCGCCGCCGACCTGGCTCACCGTGTCTTCAGCAATCTCTTCGTCCAGACGGAGATCCTCGCCTGCGGCGAGACCGTGCTCTGCACGCGCCGTCGCCGCGAAGCGAACGAACCCGAGGTCTGGTACTTCCAGAAGCTCTGCGTGCCGGGCCTGAGCGGGCGCGCGAGTTGCGAGACCGACCGCGCCCGCTTCATCGGGCGCAACCGCACGCCGGCCAATCCCC
>CAYPJN010000561.1:0-1893 GCA_964411055.1 uncultured Lentisphaerales bacterium
ATCGTCGCCGTCTTCACGGGGATGATCCTCTCGCTCCAGACCGGCCTGGCGCTGAGCCGCTACAACCAGGAGGTCTTCGTCGGGTCGGCCGTGATGCTCTCGATGCTCCGCGAGATGGGCCCCTTCATGACGGGGCTGATCCTGGCGGCCTGCGTCGGCTCGTCGATGGCCGCGCAGCTCGGCACGATGATGGTCAACGACGAGATCGCCGCGCTCGAGATCATGTCGATCGACCCGGTGCGCTTCCTGATGACGCCGCGTCTGGTCGCCATGCTGATCATGACCCCCGTGCTGGGCTTCTACACCTGCATGATGGGGGTGCTCGGCGGCGGCGTCGTGGCGATGACCCAGCTCAATGTAAGCTGGAGCCAGTATGTCGTCAACGCGATGGACTTCGCCGACGTCAAGGATCTCTACGTGGGCATCTTCAAGTCGTTTGTCTTCGGGGCGACGATCGTCACGGTCGCCTGCTACGAGGGCTTCACGACGGAGCAGGGAGCGGTGGGCGTCGGCATGGCCACGCGCCGCTCCGTGATCAGCGCCTTCCTGCTGATCCTCGTGCTCGGGTACTTTGTATCGCGGATCTTCTACAACTGATGATACGCTTCGAACAGGTAACCAAGCGGTTTGGACGCCGCACGGTGCTCGACGACATCTCGTTCGAGATCCGCAAGGGCGAGGTGTTCGTGATCGTCGGTCCCTCGGGAACGGGCAAGAGCGTCACCCTGAAGCACATGGTGCGCCTGCTGACGCCCACCGCGGGGCGCGTCCTGATCGACGATGTCGTCGTTAACCAGACCTACGGTCCCGAACTGGAGCGGCTGCGCGAGCGGTTCGGCTACCTCTTCCAGGGCGGCGCGCTGCTGGCCTGGATGAACGTCTTCGAGAACGTCGCGCTGCCGCTGCGCGAGAAGACGCGCCTCGGCGAGGAACAGATCGCCCGCAAGGTCCGGGAGACGCTGGCGATGGTCGGCCTCGACAACGAGGGGGAGAAGATGCCCGCGGAAATCTCGGGCGGCATGCAGAAGCGCGCCGGGCTGGCGCGGGCGATCGTGCGCGGCCCGGAGATCGTGCTCTACGACGAGCCGACCTCGGGTCTCGATCCCGTCACCGCGCGCATGATCGACCAGCTTATCGCGCGGCTCAACAACCAGATCGGCATCACCAGCGTCGTGGTGACGCACGACCTGCACAGCGCCCTGACGATCGGCGACCGCATCGCGATGCTCAAGGACGGCAAGATCGCGGAGCTAAGCAACCCCGGGGAGTTCCGCCGGTCGCGGAATCCCGTGGTGCGCGAATTCCTGGAGGCGCAGTTCATCACGCCGGAGGCGCAAGCCGGAGGATTCTGACCATGGCGAAGAAAGAGGATGGTTTCTCGAACCGCGAGCTGACACGCGAGATGATTGTCGGCACCTTCATCGGCAGCGTCTTCCTGGTGTTGGTCGTCTTCACGATCGTGATCTCGGGCAGCAAGCTCTTCTCGGGCGGCACCCACCGGCTGCAGGTGCACTTCGATAATGTCGGCGGCCTGCGGCGCCACGACTCGGTGCTCGTGCGGGGCGTGCCGATCGGCAAGGTCAGGCGCCTGAAGCTCAACGAGCGCGGAGTGGATGTCGAGCTGGCCATCGAGGAGCCGCTGCGCCTGCGCCAGGACTACCGCATCAAGGTGTTGAACTCCTCGCTGCTCGGCGGCATGCAGCTCGTCATCGAGGAGGGCGGCGGCGAGCCGCTGCCCGGCGACACGCGTCTGGAGGGCCTGCCGCCCGACAACGTGATCGAGGATTTCGGCAGCCTGGTCCGGGACGTGCGCGAGTCGCTGAACACCGGCGGCATCCTCGCCAACCTCCAGAAGGCCGTCGAGGACATCGCCACGGTGACCGGCCGGCTGCG
>CAYPJN010000562.1:0-1893 GCA_964411055.1 uncultured Lentisphaerales bacterium
CACCCTGCTGGCCCTGGTCGCGGCCATCGGGCTCTCGCTGGGCGCGCTCTTCTCGCTTCCGGTGGCCGCCTTCAGCGCCACGGGCATCCTGCTGGCCACGATGATCAGCCTCTTCGTCGCCGGCGATCCCGACGCGCTCATCGACTTCCAGGAATCTGAGCAGCCACCCGTCCGGCGGCTCGTTAACACCGTGGCGGCCGGAACCACGCGGTGGATCACGCAACTTAGCGCGCCCGCCGTCGAACCTGCCCCACTCCGTCAGCTTGCGGCCGCCGAGCTGCTGCCGCTGCACGAGCTGTGGCGTTCGCTGCTCGTCAACGCCCTGCTGCTGCCGGCCGGCTGCGGCCTGCTCGCCGCGGCCGCCCTCCGGCGGCGGGAGCTGGCCGCATGAGCACGTCCCCTATCCGTCTCCGCACCGTTTTCCACGTCCGGCGCGGCGCATGGCCCCTCGTCTGCCTCGTGGCCGCCGTCGCGGCGGCGATTCCACTCGAGACCGTCCTGCGCGCTGCGCGTAACCGGCGGCTCGCGCCGGCGGTCGCCGCCGCCGCGGAGCAGCCGCTCTGGGTGCAGTACGTCATGGTCGGTCTCGGCGGCTTCCGCGGCATCGTCTCCGAAGCGCTCTGGCTGCGCGCCGGCCGCCTGCAGGAGCAGGGGCGCTATTTCGAGCAGGTGCAGCTTGCCGACTGGATCACGGCCCTCGATCCGCGCGCGACCGACGCCTGGGCCTTCAACGCCTGGAACCTGGCCTACAACATCAGCGCCATGATGCCGCGGCACGCGGACCGCCTCACCTGGGTGCAGGCGGGCATCACCCTGCTCCGCGACCGCGCCATTCCCGCCAATCCCTCCGACGCGCGCCTCTACCGCGAGCTGGGCTGGCTCTTCCAGAACAAGATCGGCGAGTCCATGGATCCGGCGCACCTGCACTACAAGCTGGTCCTCGCCACGGGCATGGCGCCGTGTCTCGGCCCCGGCGGCGGCGCACCGCCGGTCGGCAGCGAGGCCGCCGCACGCCTGCGGCGCGACTTCGGGCTCGACGCCGCGCGGATGCATGCGGTCGAACAATCGATCGCGCCCCTCGACTGGCGGCTGCCCGAAAGCCACTCCATCTACTGGGCCGCCGCCGGCCTGCCGCATGCCCGCGGCTTCGAGCACCAGGCACTGCGCCGCATGATCCACCAGAGTCTCTTCGCCCTCATCGAGCGCGGGCGCTTCACCGGCGACCTGGACGCCGGACGGTACACGACGGCCACCAACCTGGCCTTGATACCGGCCACGACTACCTTCCTCGGGGAAAGCGTCCGCCGCTACCCCAACGAGACCCGCCTGATGGCGACGTTCCTCGCCACCGCCATCCGCCAGCAGGTTCTGGGAGGCGATACCGATGGCGCCCGCGAAAGCTACCGGCATCTTACCGCGCTGGCGGGCGACCGCTATGCCGTGCCCGATTTCGGCACGCTCGCCGCGGGAACGCCTATCGGCGAGTCCTTCTTCGAACCGCGTCGCCGCGTCGGCGATGCCCAGGGAGACCCGTTACATGAATCCAATTGACTACACCGGTGAGCGCCAGACATGCATCAGTTTCCCGCTGGGCGGCCTCGGCACCGGCTGCATTGGCCTTGGCGGCGATGGACGCTTCATCGACTGGGAGATCGCCAACCACCCCAACAAGGGCGGCCTCAACGGTTTCTCGCACGTGGCGTTGCGTTGCGAGAACCAGGGGCGGACAGTGGACATGCGCCTCGTGCAGGGCGACCTCCGCACGGGGTTTTCCGGCACTGCCGAGGCGCGCCATGCCGGTTTCGGATTCGGGCCTGACCGCCACCTGCTCGCAGGCCTGCCCCACTTCCGCGACACCACCTTCCGCGCCGCCTATCCCTTCGCCGAGGTCGG
>CAYPJN010000563.1:0-1519 GCA_964411055.1 uncultured Lentisphaerales bacterium
AGTTCAGGTTGAAGACGAACTGGATGCCGGCCGGATCGAGGTCGAAGAACGATACGAAGCCCTCGGCATGGTGATCGAGATCGGCCTTCGTCAACTGCTCGCGCGATGTGGTGCCCTTCGGATGGTTGCCGCCGGCGCCGTTGACCAGGATGTCGACGGGGCCGAAGGCGGCCTCGACCGCGGCGTTGGCGGTCTTGATGCTCTCGATGTCGAGGACGTTGCACTCGAACCCGCGGGCCTCGCCGCCCCGGGCGCGGATGGCGTCCGCCACCTTGTCGGCGGCGGGCTTGCGCAGGTCGAGCACCGCCACGCGGGCGCCGCAGGCGGCCAGCGCCTCGGCCATGACGCTGCAGAGGATGCCGCCGCCGCCGGTGACCACGGCCACCTTGTCCTTGAGATCTACGTGGAAGGGAACATTCATGCTGGTCTTTCCTCCTTGGGTTGGTGCGCGGCGCCGCGCGGTCAGTAAAACCGGCCGCGGTACGCCCAGAGTCCGACGGCGGGGTTTGAAATGTAGTAGAAGGTCTCGCCGTCCGGCAGACGGTTCATGCCGTCGCGCAGCCGGGCGATGCCGTAGCGCTTGAGCAGCGCGGCCAGATCGCCGTAGTTGAACCCGGCCTGCTCGACCTCCTGGCGCGTCAAATGCCCCGGCGCGTAGGTAATCGAGAAGCGCCCCTCGGACGAGCCGTGGATCAGATGGGCTGCGGCGCTCAGGTTGGCGGCCAGCTCGGGCTGCGCGCGGACCGCCGCCTGTGTGGCGGGCGTCCCCTTGTATCCGTAGCGCCGGATCAGGCGGTCGATCTCGGCGTCCTCGCCGAACTCGCGGACGCCCGGCGCGAGGACGGTCAGCTCGCCGCCGTCGGCGATCGCCATGCGGGTGCGGTAGATGCTCTTGTTGCCCAGCCAGGTGCTCTTATACTCCTCCGGGTCGAGGTAGACGACCACGCGGTCGAGCGGCTTGTCGAGCAGGTGGAAGTTGACCTCGAGCGAGAGCGCGGCTGCCAGGCGAAAGCACTCGGCATCGTCGCCGACAAACAAGCCGCGGGTGACCATCCGGCCCTCGGCGTCGGCGCCCACCACCGTCTGGCAGTAGACGATCGGCAGGTGGCCGGCAAAATGCTCCGAGGCGTAGTCAAACAGGCGCCGCACTGGGGTGTCGGCGCGTCCCATGATGCGCTCCATGCCGTAGGCGGCGCCGAGGTAGTGGCTCTTGTTGATCCCCTCCGGCCCGCCCGTGCCCACGAAAATGTTCTTGTTGTGGTTGGCCATGCCGACGACCTCGTGCGGCACGACCTGGCCCAGCGAGAGGATCAGGTCGATGCCGTCCTCGATCAGCAGCCGGTCGACCTGCGCCGGCCAGTCGTAATCGACCGCGCCGCCGGAAACCTCGCGGACGTAATCGGCGGGCACGCGGCCGAGCGTCGCGACACCCACGCGCCAGTCATGTACGCGGAAGCGGTCATGGGGGATGCCGGGGTACATCCGGTCGATCTGCTCCGGGGTCATCGGGGAATGGGTG
>CAYPJN010000563.1:1529-1891 GCA_964411055.1 uncultured Lentisphaerales bacterium
CCGGCAGCACGTCGCTGATGCGCTTCCCGTAATAGCGCCAGGCACAGCACGCCATGTCGCCAGCGCGCGAGTGCAGGCGCGTAATGTCCGGCGGCACCAGCACCACACGCCGCCGCTTCCCGAGGCGTCCGAAGGCCTCGGCCAGCCCCTGCTCCAGATCGGCGCTGGACAAGTTGTCGCTAACGGAGCCGCGGGCGAAATAGATCATGTGCCTAGCGCCGCCGATTGTTTGCGCGACGGCTTCCTTTCCATGTCATTTATGGCAGGTTGCCATGCGAATAGGGTCGGGTCGCCTAGACCTTGACTTCCCAGCCTTTGCGGCAATAGTCGCGGCGCAGCCAGTGGCGGTCGCCGGTGCCCTT
>CAYPJN010000564.1:0-211 GCA_964411055.1 uncultured Lentisphaerales bacterium
CTGCGGCCGTCCCAATACCGACGCGGCCCTCAAGGCGCTGCGCATTGCCGGCATGCACATCCCGCTTTCACTGCTGGCCATGGCGCTGGGTAGTCTTGCCGGACTCTTCTGGGCGCGGCTGGCCGGCGATATCCTCTCCGGCGTCATCGCCGTCACCCTCGCCTGGCGCTTCGTGCACCGTCTGCCGCCCGACGGCCAGGAGATCCGCCGG
>CAYPJN010000564.1:221-1885 GCA_964411055.1 uncultured Lentisphaerales bacterium
GGAAGATGTGGGAGTTGGGAGAGCGTGAGGGCGGGAGTTGGGAGAGCGTGAGTCCCCCGCTCCGCTGGGGTTGACGGGGGTTGACGGTGGTTGATGGGGGTTGACCCGGGTGGTCGATGGAATCGATTCGGTCGATTCCATCGATTCTCTCGCTCTCTCCCCGCGTGTTTTCTCCTGGTCTAGTTCAGATACTGCCGCACGATGTCGCGCGCGCGCAGCATCTCCTCCCGCGTCTTGTAGTATTCGAGGATGAAGTAAGACACGTCGCAATACGTCTTGAGCGCGCCGATGTAGGCCGCGTAGTCCAGTTTTCCGGAGCCGGCCGGACCGTAGCCGGCGACGGTGCCGTCGGGATTGAAGTGCGAATCCTTGCCGTGGGCGATCACGATGTCGTCCGCGAGCATGCGCACGCAACGGACGAGCGGGGTGCGGTCGGGCACGATGTTGGCTGCGTCGAGGCAGACGCGCAAGGCCGGCGACGCCACCCGGTCCTTGAGGCGGAGGAACCCTTCGGCGCTGCCGAGACTTCCGCCGCGGGTCAGCTCGACCGCGACGTCGACGCCGGCCTTCTCTCCCGCGGCGCACATCTGGCGCAGCGCCTCGCACAGCCCGTTGAACACGGCGGCGTCATCGGTGTCGGCCGCCTCGGGGTAGCCCGACGGGTGCCATATCAGGATGGGGCGGGGGGTGTCGCCGCACAGGCCCTTGAAGGCCGCGGTCCGCTTCACCAGGCGTACCGCCCGGTCGGCGTCGGCCTGCACCAGACCGCGGGTGTTGACCAGGTCGATGTGGAGGGTCATGGCCGCCAGCGCCAGCGAGCCGGGATTCAGCGCCTCCCGGATCGCGTCGTCCGTCGGGTCGGCGGTGTCGTCCTGGCGGTTGGAGCCGTAAAAAAGCTGGATCGCGTCAAAGCCCAGATCGCGCATCTCGGCCGGAGGTGTCCCCGGCATCAGTCCCAATTTCATGCATTTCTCCTGGTCAGATCGGTGAAAGAAACGAAGCATACTGCATCGCGGCGAGGCACGCAACCCATGGCGCATGGGGAGTAGATAGCTTGCGTTCGGGTTGCCTTTAGGAAGTGCAAGAATTCCCGCCTTGTCGCGAGCTTCGTCGCGATCTTTGTCGATTCAGGCGCGGGGGCTGCGGGGTCGCCGCCAGTTGGCCGCCTGCCGGATCGGGAGGGGGAACGTTTAACGCTGAACGTTCAACGCTGGACGCTGAAGGGGGCTCCGTCTTCACTTGGGCGTTAAACGTTGAGCGTTGGGCGTTGAGCGTTCCGGTTCTCTGGCTGCGGGGCAAGGCGAGCACGCCGATGAAGGCGGCCAGCAGGAGCACCGCCAGGCCCGTGCCCCAGACCAGGAGCGGATCCGCCGGGGCGCGGGAGACTGGCTGGCGGCGGCGGACTTCGGCGGCCCGGCGGGCGGCGACGGCCCCGGCGATGCGTTCGCGCGCGGCGAGCAGTTCCGCCTCCGGCAGGGACGCCGCCAGGTCGCGGCAGTGGGCCAGGGCGCGGCCGATGGCCGCCACGCCCGCCGCGTAGGCCTGGCAGGCCGGACAGCCGGCCAGGTGCGCGGCCAGATCGCCGGGCAGGACGGCCGTGTCGCCCGGTCGCCGCTCGTCGATGGCGCGTTGCAGTGTTTCGCAGTTCATGGCGTGTCGGCACT
>CAYPJN010000565.1:0-1871 GCA_964411055.1 uncultured Lentisphaerales bacterium
AAGGGGTGCCGGCCGCTCTGCCGCCAGCGCCCGTAGGAGCAGAACCGGTAGTCGGCCGCATCCTCGACCATGCCGGCGCGGACGGGATTGCGCTCGATGTAAGTCCAGCAGGCCCAGAGGGCGGCGCCGTCTTCCAGGACGGTGTTCTTGAAGCGACCGGCCCAGAGGGGGCCGCGCCGCCGGATGGGCCGGGAGCGATTGTACCAGGCGCTGTAAAGGTGCTGGAGATGGCGCATGCACCAGCTCACGTCCCGCAGCCGCGCCTGCCACTCGCGGCAGGACCGGCTCCCCGGCCGCAACGTTCGTTTGCCATGGTGGAAGGCCTCGTAGCGCCGGATCGTCTCCGCTTCCGAGGGCGGCTCCGCGGGTGCCTGCAACAGCAGGTGGAAGTGGTTGGACATGACCTGGTAGGCGACGACGCGTACCGTGTAGAGGGCGGCTACCCGGTGAAGTATCCGGATGAACTGCTCCTTGTCGGCTTCGTCGAACGGACGGTCGTTCCGATTGCCGACGGCATGATTGTAGCAGTGGTGCCACGTATCCTGTGCGGAGGGCTTGAGCCTTACATGACGCATCGTTTTGCTCCTTTCAGCGGGCGGTTCTGGTTCCGCCTACACTGTAGAAGCGTTGCCTCATCCATTTTTCCACACCCTCGGTCAAAAAATGACACTGTTTGCCTGTCCCCATCCATCCCCCCCAGGGTTTTGCCGCTGACGAGGGCGCCTGGGGCGTGTAGATGTACAGGCGAAGGTCCGTGCCGAGTCGGACGGGCGTGCCCCACTTCCGCAGCGGGGTTTCAGACGAAAGGCCGCGAGCAACGACGGCTCCGTTGGTTCGCGTTCGGGCGGACAGCTTCGGATCGATTTCGGACGTCGGCTTCACGGGCGTGATGAGATAGCCGTAGTCCGTGCAGTTGACGTGGGTATACGTGCTGGTGTCCTCGCCCCAGCTGAAGTTCTTGATGACCGAAGTCGCGAGAATCGCACCGCGCTGGCCGAGAAAGTTCGTCGCGAACGGAAGATAATCGTCGGCGTCATGCGTCATGATGCAGTTCACGATCGACATGTCCGAAGAATTGTAGACGTTGTTCCGGCCGATTTCAGGCAGGCGTCCGCTGGCACCGAACGCATCGTTGTTGTAAAGCGTGCAGTGGGCGAGCGCGATGCGGCAGGACGCGCTGCTGGCGATTGTCGCCGGACCGTACGCCGCCGTGCAATTGGGTGTGGTGACGAGATTCTTCTCAAGCGTGCAGTTGAGCATCGTAACCGCCCCGCCGCCTGCGTATTTCTGCGTCACGCAACTGCCGCGAGTCGTCGCCGCACTGTCCGAGCTCCAGTTCGTCATCATGTTGTCCCTGAAGTAGGAATTTCGGATCAGCGCCGGTCCGCCGGATAGTCCGTCGTCAACGCCGACCTGTACGGCGGCGGATCCCGTCCGGTTGGCGATTGCCTTGTATCGGTTGCCGACGAACTGGCAGTCGACCACTTCAACGGTGTTCGTCGTGCCGTGAGTGAAAAGCAGCGCAGCAGACGCTCCGTACGTGGTGATCGTGAAATTTCCCCTGAAGACGCAGTTGGAGACGACGCTCACGTGCCCGTTCGCGCCGCCGCCGCTGATCGCCAGCGCGCCCGCCGCGGTCGCGGCGCTGTTGTTGTTGCCTTCCGTGACGCCGCACCGCTCGAACGCGCAGCCAACGATGTCCGCGACGGCGTATCCACGGACGACGACACCGCCCGTGCCGAGGTATTGGGGAGTCGTGTTGTATTGCTGCTTCGCGTGGTTGTTCTGGAACAGGCAGTTCTCGACCCGGTTCGTCGTGCAGGCGCCGCTGGTTGTCCAGAAAAGCACTCCGCAGTCGTTGTAGCGGAACG
>CAYPJN010000566.1:0-1870 GCA_964411055.1 uncultured Lentisphaerales bacterium
CCAGCGCGCGGCTCGCCGGGGACGGCTCGCCCTACCCGTCGGCACGCAGCCCTGGCTTGACCACCACGCCGGCAAACAGCACGCACCCCGAGGCCTTCTCGCGGACCAGGTAGACAAAGGGGCGGTCGGCCCGGAACACCACATGCCGCTCGGGCGGGCGCAACGCGGTCATTTTCATGGCTACGCCCGTGGCCGCGGCCGCCTCGGTGCCCTCCTCGGCGACCTCGACAAAGGCCTTGTGGACGACGGCCGACACGACCAACTCGCCCGGCCGGCCGGCGATGCCCGAGAGGTCGGCCGCGGCGGTATCGAAGATGCTGGTCATGCCCAGCGCCTGGAGCGTCGGCGTGCATTCGCGCGACCAGGTGCAGGTGAAGCGCGGCAGGAAGAGCGTCACGTCCGCCTCCGCGAGGGCGCCCTCCCAGGCTTCCAGGCCCTTGTCCGCCAGTTGCCGGACAGCCTCCGCGACCGTCCGGTCCGGCGCGGGCAGCAGCACCTGCATGACGAACCGGCGGCCCGCATAGGGCAGTTCGACCGCCTGCAGACCGTCCATCTCCGCGTACCGCATCTGGCCGCGCCGCTGCATGAGCGGCGCTTGCGCCGCGGCGTTGCCCGGGGCGCGGAAGGGCGCGGGCTTGGTCAGGGCGGGATCGAAGGGCACCGCCCAGCGGCCCTTGAAGTAGACCGCGTTGACCAGCGTCAGGCGCGTGGCGCGCGTCAGCACGCCCGGCGCAAGCAGATCCTTGATCCGCGCCGCCGTCCGGTCCTCGACCCAGCGGTTGACCGCCAGCCGCGCGGACTCGGGGTCGGCCGCGTAGTCCAGCGGCGCGGCCTCGCCTTTGAAGCGCGTCCGGATCAGTTCCACGAAGGCGGGATTCAACGCGTAGTCGCGCTGGGGAAAGAGGGCGTTGGCGACCGACAGGGCGAGCCCCGGCGAGCCGTCGCGGCCTTCCGCGAGAGTCTTGTCCAACTCCGCGAAGGCTTTGGCGAGCGCCTCCGGGGCGTGGGGCAGGCCCAGCGCGTCCGCCACCTCTCCCGCCGTCGCCCCGCGTCCGCCCGCGGCGGTCATCGCCAGGGCGGCCGAGAGACTGTAGGGGGAGAAGACGACATTCTCCGTCCCGCCGCACCAGCGGCCGACGAGCGCGGCGGCGAACCGTCCGCCGGTCTGCGCATGGGCATTCAGCAGCGCTCCCGCCACGAGAACGCCGACAGGCAAAAGCTGCGCCTTCATAGAAAAGATTCTAGCAGAGATCGTGCTGAAAGGCGAGCGGGGAAAGGCGGGGCGGGGCATTGATTTGCATGCCGAACCGATCCTTGTCCCGAACCTAGTCCTGACAAAATGGGGATCGATTAGGATTAGGATTAGGATTAAGATTAATTCATCTGCGGTTTAAATGGACACCACACAGGAAAACCACCACCGCATCACGCCTTTCCAGGCGCGCGTCTATGCCGCGTTGCGCGAGGTGCCGCCCGGAAGCGTGACCACCTATGGCCTGCTGGCCCGGCGCGTCGGCTGCGGTTCGGCGCGGGCGGTGGGCGGCGCGCTGCGGCGCAATCCCTTCGCGCCCGTGGTGCCGTGCCACCGCGTGATCGCGTCCGACGGCACGGCCGGCGGCTTCCAGGGCCGCCGCGGAGGAGCGGCGCTGCGGCGCAAGCTGGCCCTGCTGCGCGCGGAGGGCGTGGTGTTCGACGACGCCGGACGGCTGGCCGACCCGTCGCGGATGTGCCCATTATTGTTGGACACCCGCCGCAGGAAGTGTAATATGTAATATTATTCCATGTTGATGGACAACTCTAAACGTTGAGCGTTCAGTAATCGGCTAGCCACAGGGGGGCGCGCGGGAAGCGCATGGAGGAGCGGGCGGCA
>CAYPJN010000567.1:0-1868 GCA_964411055.1 uncultured Lentisphaerales bacterium
GGGGCTCTCCATGACGAACCAGAGGAAGCCGGCGAGTTGCTTGTGGCCGGTGTAGCCGAGGGGGACGCGGAACCGCAGCGAGCCGAGGCTGTCGCCCTCGACCCCGTCGCAGTCGCCGTCGGCGCAGTCGCCGCAGCCGCCGCATTCGGCTTCCCAGAGGTGGGCACAGCCAAAACTCCAGGACGGTTCGCGATCCACCACCTGCTCCCAGACGGTCGATCCGGCCAGCGCGACCTCGACATCGGCCGACGTCTCGTCACCCTGCCATGTGTATTCGCGTCCCTCGATCCCGTTGACGGTGACGGTGAAGAACGCGTTCAGCGCCTCGCTGCCCAGCGAGACTGTCAGCCCGGTGGATTCGCCGGCGCCGCCTCCGGCGTTGAGCCAGGCCTCGCGCAGGCAGGCGCTGTCGAAGGGATAGCCGTCGCTGCCGTCGTAGGGACATCCGCGATGGTCGTGCAACTGGGTCACGATGGGCGCGATGAGCGCTACCTTTCCGGAAGGGGCGGCGGGCGAGCTGGGCTGCGTGGCGCCGCCGTCCGGTGCCGGGGCGTAACCGCCGCCGGTCCCAGACAGCGGGAAGATGCCGCCGCCGCCCGGTTCCGGGGCATATCCACCGCCAGGCCCGGGCAGCGGGAAGATGCCTGGATCGTCGGCCAGCAGCGCGCCGCCGGTCAGTTCACCGGACGCGCCGTAGCTCCCGGTGAATTCCGCCCCCGAGTCCGCGGCGAAGGGATTGGCCTGCTGGGCGAGTTCCTCCGGGGCGGGCGGGGTATTGCAGGGCCGTCCGCCGCGGTCCACGGTGAACGAGGCCGCCGTTGTCCCCCCGCCCAGGTCGGTGACGGCCGCCAGCACGGGGCCATCCGGGGTCGGAACAAGCACCGCGCCCCCGGCGTTGACGGGATCAATGGCGGGCGACCAGCCCAGCAGATGCAGTGCTTTCGGGGAACGGGCCAGGACGTTCGTGCCGGTGGCGACGAGCCGGATGGTCAGGACCTGCGGGCTGTTGGTGGAGAGGGGCAGGCGCAGGCTGTCGCCCGAAGGCGAGGCGGTGGCCGACCCCGAGGCGCCCGCGCTGTCGAACCAGTCGAGCCGCAGGTGCTCCAGCGACCACGCCGCTGCACCGCCGGGGCTCGACGAGACGAAGAACTGCTGCCAACCGCCGTCGCGCGCGATGTTGAAGGTGCGTTCGAGGATCACCCCGTCTGCCGCAGGCGGGACGAGCGCGAAGGGGGCGGCGATCCGCCAGGCGGTCAGGTTGGGCGCGGCGGGGGTTGCGAAGGAGATTTGGGCGGTGCGGGAGGTGACGCCGCCGGAGGAGACGACCGAGAGCGTGCAGTCCCCGGCCGGGAAGGCGTCCGTCAGGGTGAGGCTGCAGACGTTGGTCGTGCACGACCAGACCTGCACGCCGTTGCTGGCGACCGCGAGCGTGTAGCCGGTGGCACCCGTCAGATCGGTCCAGGTGAAGGTGTGCGCCCCCTCCGAGGCGCTCACGGCGCAGACCGCGAAGGCGGGGTCGGAACCGATGAGCATCTCCGCCAGGTTGCCAAAACCGTCGGTGTCGCTATCGGCGGCTGCGCTGTCCGTGGCGTTTGTCGATCCGAAGCGGAAAATCTCCCAAGCGTCCGGGAGCCCGTCTCCGTCCGCGTCGGCGGCATTTGGAACCAACGGGTCGGGATCGGAGCCGTCGGGGATGCCGTCGCCGTCGGTGTCGCGTTCGCGGAGACTGGTGCCCAGTAGCACTTCGATGGCATCGGGCAGGCCGTCGAGGTCCGTGTCGGGCAGCCGCGGATCGCTGTCGTAGATCATTACTTCGTCATAGGTGGAGAGGCCGTCGCCGTCGTGGTCGTCGATGTCCGGATCGAGCA
>CAYPJN010000568.1:0-423 GCA_964411055.1 uncultured Lentisphaerales bacterium
AGTTGTCGGACATGCTCTCGGTTTATGATGACGTCTCGCCCGACGCCAAGAAAGAGGAGCTGCGTCAGAGCGGGTTCGACGCCTTCACGGCCGGCGACTACGAGGCGGCCATACGCTTGTGGCAGAAGTGGGCCGACGAGGATCCGCGTAACGCCGAGGCGCTCGCCCTGATCGGTGACGCCTGGCTGCGGCTCAACGACCGGCAGAAGGCTTTGGAATATTACACTTACAGCCTCGACATCAATCCCGGGCAGATGAACCTCGCCATCCGTCAGTCGCGACTGCTGGAAGACATGAACCGGCTGGAAGAGTCGGCGAAAATGCTCAACGCTTACGCCCGGGCCTTCCCGGACAGCCCGTCCCTGACCATCGCTCAGGCGCAGTGGCTGAACCGCAACCGGCAGCGCAAGGAAGCCCGGAATG
>CAYPJN010000568.1:433-1843 GCA_964411055.1 uncultured Lentisphaerales bacterium
TGAAGGGTCTGGTGGGCCGCCATCCCGAGAACATCGAGGCGCGCCTGATACTGCAGACACTGCTCGACGAGTCGGCCGAGCGTTACGCCAACATGCAAGATCTGTTGGCGATCGGGCGCGGCGCGGAGACGCATCTGTTCGGTTTCGGTCGCGACATTTTCGCGGCCGAGCTGCTGACGATTCCGGAGGCCAGCGTCTTCTTCGATTTCGTGCGCGATACCGCGATGAACGCCGCCAGCAAGAAGACGGCGGATCTTTACAAGGGATTCCTGCCCCTGACCGCAACGGTCTCCGAGAATTTCGTGTCGGACAAGCTTTCGGACAACTGGATCGCTTTCGGCGGGTTCCGCCCGGCGGCGTACGGCAAGTATGAGCTGCGCGCCGGGTCGGACATGTCCGAGGCCTTTCTGCGTCTGAAGCGCTCCGAATTGCTGCGCGACGGTTTTATTGAGGCCACGCTGGACGAGTCGGCCGGCTCGTTCTGGCTGTATGCGCGGCGCAGTTCCAAATCGATGGTGCGCTTCGGTTATGACGACGAAGGTTTCATCCGCATCCAGACCTGGCTGAACGGGCAGATGCGCACCTATGACAGCCGACCTTGGCTGCGGCCGCCCGGCATTGTGCGTCTGCGGCTGGACGTGCGCGGCGACGGCGCGGTCGGGTACGTGAACGGCAATCAGATTTTCACGACGCCGCTGCCGATCCCGGCGGAGGTCTGCTACGGGTGGTGGAGCATCGCGCCCTTCGCTCCCGAGCTGGGGCTTGCGCGTGTGCGCATCGCCCGCATCGAGTGCGGGCCTTTGTCGCCGGCCGTGCTCTTGCTGCCGCGCCTCGACGAAAGCGAATTGTCCGGTGCCTTAGAACTGGCGCGCCGGAACGTGCGCGAGCTTTCGGCTGTCGCGCCGGTGACCTTCACGCAGCTTCCGGACGGGACTGTTCCTACAGAACCCGAGATAGCGCTCGCGGCGGTGCGGATGTTCTGCACATTCCACAGGGTGCGCATGATGCCGATCGTGGATCTGGCCTATTTTTCCGACACCTTGCCGGAACATCTGACTAACCTTATCCTCAAACACCGCTTGTCCGGGCTAATCCTGCGTGTGCGCACCATGCCGGATAGCGAGTGGTTCGGCAAGATGGAGAAAATGCTCGAGCAGACCACGGCCGACATGATCGTGGTGCAGCATGAGGAATCATATTGGCCAGCGGCTGGCGCCGCTGGCGGAAAGGCGGCGGTTGGCCCGGAAATCGAGCGGCTGAGGAGCTTGGCCAAAGCGGATGTGCGCGAGATACAGAGGGGCAGCCTGCTGCTGCATCCTGTCCAAGACCGGTGGCAGGTTCAGGCGCTGAGCTATCCGGAGTGGACTGACAAGATCGGTAAAAAGGCGAGGGAAGGGATCGACCCGTTTC
>CAYPJN010000569.1:0-1840 GCA_964411055.1 uncultured Lentisphaerales bacterium
GGCAAGGTGCCGATCGACGTCGGCATGGGCGCCACGGCGGCGGGCATCGCCATCGATTTCTTCGGCCGCTTCCAGTCCGAATACACACGCGCGGCGGACGGGCGGCCCCGCATGCGCTACCTCACGCCCACGGGCGGATCCAGCGTCAGCGCCGACCCCATCAGCCTGCTGCGGGGCGCGCCGCACCGCGAGCTGGCGGCGCGCTTCATCGCCTTCTGCCTGGGAGCGGAGGGCCAGAAGCTCTGGAACTACCGTCCGGGCGAGCCGGGCGGCCCGCGGCGCTACGCCCTGCGCCGGCTGCCGATCCGCCGCGACTTCTACCCCGGCGAGGATCCCGCCTTCGAGGCGCGGGCGCGGGAGCACGCCGCCCGCTGCAGCGACGACCTTGCCGATCCCGCGGTCAATCCCTTCCGCCTGGCGCGCGGTTTCGACTACCAGTCGCGCTGGACGGGAGCGCATTTCGGCATCCAGCGCGACCTGGTGCGCGCCATGTGCCTCGATTCGGGCGACGAACTGCGTGCGGCCTGGCGGCGCATCCGCGAGCACGGGGGCGCCGAACGGCAGCCGGAGGCCATGGAGTGGCTGCTGAAGCTGCCGCAGACGCCTGTGCCCGTGACATGGTCCGGCGCCGTGACTTACTACGCATCGGACAGTGCCGACCGGTTGGAGTACATGCGTCGCTGGACGGCCGAGATGCGAGCCAACTACCGCCGTGCCCAGGCGCTCGTCCGCTGATGCCCGCGTCGCGCCGCCTGCGGCAGAGGGTTATAACGCAAAGGCGCAGCGGCGCGGAGTTGGAGCGGTTCTGCGCTGGAAGATCAGGCTACGGCGCCGTGCTTCCGGAATCCGGATTTGAGCCGCGCAGCTTGTAGATGCGCTCCATCTTCGCGGCGATGTCGCGATAGCCGATGTCCGCGCCGTAGATCTCGCGGTAGATCGTGAAGGCGCGCTCGATGTTGCCGGTCTCCTCCGAGATCTCGCCGAGCTCGAACAGCACCTGCTTGCGCTGGTCGTTCATGACCGGCAGTTGCTCTAGCGCCGTCTCGAGCTGCATGACGGCCATGTCGCCCTGGCCCTTCTTGCGGAAGCAGCGCGCCAGGCCGAAGAGCGCGTCGGTGCGCTCCTTCGGGCTGCGCTGGGCTAGCTGGAACTGCTGGATGGCGTCGTCGTACGCCTCGTACTGCAGGTACTGCTGGCCCAGCTCGAAGCGCAGGCGGAGGTCGTTGGGGTAGCGCTCGACGCGCTGGACGAGGTCGTCGAACACGAACTGGTTGCGCTCGTGCTCGAGCGCCTCGGCCTGGGCGGCATCGCCGGCCGCCGCGATGCGGGCGTCGTACGACTGGATGCGCAGCGACGAGAGCATGCGGTCGAGTTCCGGGTCGGTCGGGTTGATGGCGCGCGCGGCCGCGATGGCCTCGACGGCCTCGTCGAAGCGCTTCTGCTGCTGCAGCAGCCGCGCCAGGGCGCGGTGGTAGTTGATGTTCTTCGGGTCGGACTCGATCTTCTTCCGCTGCTCGGCGATGAGCGCCTCGGCGTCGGCACCCGCGACGACGGCCTTGCCCTCCATGTCGATCTGGCCGGCGGTCGCTTGGTCCTTGATCAGCTTGCGGAAGTCGCCGCCCCCGCCGGCGGAATCCCATGTTCCGGCCATGGCGATGCGCGCGTCGGTGTCCTTCAGCAGGGCGAGGATGCCGGCGTCCAGCGGCTTGAGGTTGATCAGTGCGTTGAGCACCTCGCGCGCCTTGACCCACTGCTCGGCGCTGCGGTAGGCATTCGCCAGGCTCTGCATCAGCCCGGGATTCTGCATGTCCACCTGCAGCGCGGTCTCGAGGTACATGAT
>CAYPJN010000570.1:0-348 GCA_964411055.1 uncultured Lentisphaerales bacterium
GCGAACTGCGCGAGCTCTACCTGCCGCCCTTCGCCGCCGCCATCCGCGAGGGCGGCGCCCTCTCGCTGATGCCCGCCTACAGCGAACTGGACGGTGTGCCGCTGCACGCCTCGCGCTTCCTCCTGACCGACATCCTCCGCGGCGAGCTAGGCTTCGAGGGCTTCACCGTCTCCGACTTCGGCGCCGTACAGATGCTCCACTCCTTCCACAGGGTCGCCGCCAACCCGCTCGAGGCCGGCCGCCAGGCGCTCTGGGCGGGCATCGACATGGAGGCGCCCAACCGCTTCGGTTTCGGCGACGAGCTCCTCGCCGCCATCAAGGCCGGCGAGGTTCCCATGGAGTGGCTGG
>CAYPJN010000570.1:358-1838 GCA_964411055.1 uncultured Lentisphaerales bacterium
GCGCGCATCCTGCGCGTCAAGTTCCGCCTGGGGCTCTTCGAACAGCCCTATGCCGATCCCGCGGCCCGCGCACGGCTGCACGCCCCCGCCACGGTCGCGCTCGCCCGCCGCGCGGCGCAGGAGGCGATGGTGCTGCTAAGAAACGAGGGCGGTCTGCTGCCCCTCTCCGGCCGCGTCGGCCGCGTCGCCGTCATCGGCCCCAATGCCGATGGCGCCCAGCTCGGCGACTACACCGCGCGCGAGGCGACGGACCGCGCCGTCACGGTACGGCAGGGACTTGTCGCGCGCCTCGGCGCGGATCGCGTGACCTACACCCCCGGCTGCTCGATCGCCGGCGGCAGCGACGCCGACATGGCCGCCGCCGTCGCCGCCGCGCAGGCCGCCGAGGTCGCCATCCTCGTGCTGGGGGACAACAGCAACTATTATGGCGGCATCGGCTGGGGCGACACCGGGTCGCAGGGCCCCGCGGCCGTTACCTGCGGCGAGGGCTTCGACCTCTCAAACCTCTCCCTGCCGGGCCGCCAGCAGGAACTGCTGGAGGCCGTTGCGGCTGCCGGCACGCCCGTGGTGCTCGTGCTTATGAGCGGACGTCCCTACGCCATCGGCTGGGCCGCGGAACACATTCCCGCCATTCTCCAGGCCTGGTACCCGGGCGAGCAGGGCGGCCACGCCGTCTGCGACCTGCTCTTCGGCGACGCCAACCCCTCGGGACGCCTGCCGATCAGCTTTCCCCGCTCCGCGGGGCACCTGCCGTGCTGCTACAATCACAAGGTCTCCGCGCGTGGCTTCTACAAGCGCCCCGGCACACCGGAGGCGCCGGGACGCGACTACGTCTTCTCGCCGCCCTCGGCCCTCTATCCCTTCGGCCACGGCCTCAGCTACACCACCTTCGAGTACCGCGACCTGGCGGTCGAGCCCGCCGTAACCGACACCGGCGGGACGGTCGAGGTCTCAGTCACGGTACAGAACACCGGCGGGCGCGAAGGCGCCGAGGTCGTGCAGCTCTACCTGACGGACGACTTTTCGCGCATCACGCCCTTCGTCCGGCGTCTGCGCGGCTTCGAGAAGATCAGCCTCGCGCCCGGGGCTTCGCGGCGTGTGCAGTTCCAACTCGGCCCCGACGACTTCGCCTTCATCAACGAGCAGATGCAGCCTGAGGTCGAGCCGGGCACTTTCACGGTCGCCGTTGGCGGACTGCGGGGCGCCTTCGAAATCCGCGGGTCGCAGGCGCGTGCGCGCCGCCCGCGCCGGGAACACGCATGACCCCGCGCCTGCAGGAGGCACTGGTCCGCGCGCGGGACACGCGCGCGATTACGCTCGGCGCCGGTGTGCTCCGCGAGGTGCCCGCGCTCTTCAAGGCCCAGTTTCCCGGCGCTTCGGCACAAATCGTCGCGGATCCGCGCACCTTCCGCGCGGCCGGTGCGGACGTGCAGGCCGCGCTGGCCGCCGTCGGACTGGCCGGAGCGGCGCCCCTGGTGCT
>CAYPJN010000571.1:0-1836 GCA_964411055.1 uncultured Lentisphaerales bacterium
GACAACATCTTCCTGGCCCTCAAGCGCATCGCCAAGCGCGGCGTGTTCGCCGACGGCTATCTTGCCGACTCCGCCGAAGAGATCCGCAACCGTCGCTTCCGTTCGGTGACCACGACGGCCGCGCTGACCTGCCCCGAGACGCTTGCCCTGCGCGCCGACCTGCTCGCCAACCAGGCCGTGTGCCATGACATCACGCGCCAGTCCCTGCTGGACAAGGGCTACACGGGGCCTGTCGTCACGCCCCGTGAGGCGGCCGAGCACCTGGTGCAACTGGCGCTGGGTTACGACTACACGCTCTTCGAGTTCTTCGAGACCGACCGCGCCGGGCACTCCGGCGACTTGCGGCAGGCCGCCGCCGTGCTCGCCAAGCTCGACGCCTTCCTCGGTGCCCTCTTCCCGCTGGCGGTGGAGCTGGGCATGCTGGCGGTGCTGACGAGCGACCATGGCAACATCGAGTCCATCGGCCACCATGGCCACACCTTCAACCCCGTGCCCCTGGTCGCGCGGGGAGAAGGCGCCGCCGATTTCCGGCGCAGCATCTCCAACCTGGTCGAGGTCACCCCGCAGATCCTGCGCGTGCTCAACCAGGCGTGAACTTCATCCGACTTGCGCCCGGACCGCGAACGCGGTACGGTATCCGTCTTTCTACCGGAAGCGGGAGACGGGAACCGACAGGGGCATTATGAAGAAAATGGGCGAGAAGGGCCGCGACGTGCGCATCGGCGTCGTAGGCGTCGGCGGGCGCGGCCATGGGCAGATGATCACCCTGCTGGGCATGCCGGACGTGCGCGTGGCCGCCGTCTGCGATGTATATCCCGACCGCGTGGAGCGCGCGTGCAAGAGCGCCGCCGAGAAGCAGGGCTTCCTGCCCACGGGCTATGCCGACTACCGCGAGCTGAACCGGCGCGACGACATCGAGGCGGTCGTGGTCATGACCTCCTGGCAGACGCACGCGCAGATTGCCGCCGACGCCATGCGCTGCGGCAAGTACGCGGCCATGGAGGTCGGCGGCGCGGCGTCGGTTGGGGAGTGCTGGGAGCTGGTCCGCACCAGCGAGGCGACCGGCAAGCCCTGCATGATGCTGGAGAACTGCTGCTACGGCCTCGAGGAGCTGACACTGTTGAACATGGTGCGGCAGGGCCTGTTCGGCGAGATCGTCCACTGCCAGGGCGGCTACCTGCACGACCTGCGCGACGAGATCGGCAACGGCGACATCAGCCGCCACTACCGGCAGGACAACTTCCTCGCGCGCAACGGCGAGCTCTATCCCACGCACGAGCTGGGGCCGATAGCCAAGTACCTCAACCTGAACCGCGGCAACCGCATGCTGTCGCTCTGCAGCATGGCCTCGAAGGCCGCCGGGCTGCGCGCCTGGTTCCGCGAACACCGTCCCGACTCGCCCCTGGCCGCGCGGCAGGTCAACCAGGGCGACATCGTCACCACGATGATCAAGTGCGCCAACGGCGAAACGATTCTACTGACCCACGACTGCACACTGCCGCGGCCTTACTCCCGCGGCGGCCGCATCCAGGGCACGCGCGGCATCTGGATGGAGGACAACCGCAGCCTCTACCTCGAGGGCCACTCGCCGGTGAAGGCCGGCGAATGGACCCACCGCTGGGAGTCCGACAAGGCCTACTTCGAGAAGTACAAGCATCCCCTCTGGAAGGCCTACGAAGAGTTCGGCCTGCGCGGCGGCCACGGCGGCATGGACTATCTCGTGCTGCGCGCCTTCATCGAGAGCGTGCAGGAACGCCGCCAGACGCCGATCGACGTCTACGACACCGCCTCCTGGATGGTCATCACCGCGCTGAGCGAGCAGTCGGTGGCCATGGG
>CAYPJN010000572.1:0-1836 GCA_964411055.1 uncultured Lentisphaerales bacterium
CGGAGAGGGGGGCGCCCGTGAGGCGCACGGGAGCGCCGGGGGCCAGCAGGGTGGTATCCTCGTAGACCTGGATCGTGGCCTGGTCGCCATCGAGCTTGACGACCTCGCCGGTCAGGCCATCCGCGCCGACATGCACGACCTCGTACATCTGCGCCGCGGCCATGCCGCTAGCGACGACGATCGGGCCGCTGATGCGCGTGACGACCGGCGAGCCGGCAGTGGCGGGATCGCTCACGAATGCGTCTCCGGTTGCGTTTCGGGCGCGCCGAGCCCGGTGTCGGCCGCCGCCTGGCGCCGCAGGGCGGGCCAGAGGCGCGCCAGGCGCGCGGAAAGCCGGTTGTCCCAGATCTGCCGCCCCTCCGGATCGCTCAGCACCGGCCCCGCGTCAGTGTCGGGAAGCGGTTCGGCGAGGCGGAGTTCAAGTCCCGGTTTCCCGGCGCGCCGGCGGATCTCGTCGACGAACGTTTCCGTCAGTGTCAGGCGGTCGGCGCGGCTGAGCCGCAGCTCGAAGGTCTCGCCGGCCATGGCGCCGGCGGGCTCGGCGATCAGCGTCAGCAGGGCTTCGCGGGATAGAGGATGGGCTTCCGGCGCGAGCCGCGCGGCAGCCGCCGCGCGGACCGACTGCAGCAGCCGCTCGATATGCGCGGCGCGCAGGCGGGCGCGGGCGACCGGGATCCGGGCCAGGACCAGCGCGGTCTGGCGCGCGGCTGTCTGGCGCGCCTGCTCCAGCGCCTGTTCCCGGTGGCCGGAGGCCTCCTGCGCGGCCTGCGCGGCGAGGGTCTCCGCCTCCTGCCGCGCCCGGTGGAGCAGGCGCCCGGCCTGGCGGCGGGCGTCGGCGAGAATCTCCTGGCGGAGGGTCGCCTGGGGATCCTTGACGGCCTCCGCCACGCTCAAGCATCCTCCTGGCCGATGCGGATGCCGACGGCCTCCTGCACGAACTGCCGCAGCGTCTTGCGACCCTGCATGGGGCCGTCGGGTCCGGGAATCTCGACTATCAGCGGCAACTCGCGCCCGATGCGGATATCGTCGACCAGCGGACGGATCTCCGCGGCGACCACGTCGGTGAGCACCAGGATCCCGGCGCCCCCGTCGGCGGCCTGGCGCCGCACGGCCTCCTCCGCCTCGACGGGGTTGGCGACGGCCTCGCCCGCGACACCGGCCAGGCGGAAGCCGCGCACGGTGTCCTCGTCGGCGATGCAGTAGAGCGTCATGGTCAGACGATCTTCTGCACCAGCATGATGGCGATGGCGAAGCCCAGCACCGCCAGGCCCTCGGCCAGGGCGACGAACAGGATGCTGCGCGTCAGCAGGTCGGGCTTCTCGGCGGCGGCGCCCAGCGCGGCGGCGCCGATGCGCCCGACGGCGGCGCCGGCGCCCAGGACGCTGATGGCCATGGTCAGGCAGGCGGCGATGGCCAGCGCGATCGTCTCGCCGGCCGTCCGCGGCGCGGCGGCGGCGGCCGCGCCCGTCTCGGCCGCGGCGGCGACCGTCGCGGTCGCCGCCAGACCCAGAAATATCCACGAACGGCGAAGGGAAAGCTTCATGATCATTGGGCTCCTCGTGCCATGCGCTGCCAGGCGGAGCGGCCCGCCAGGGAACGACATTGTGTCCGAAGTGTAGCACTCTCCGCGGGGCGGGACAATAATGAAACTATTCCCGAATACCCGCCCGAATACCCGCCGAACGATTGGGGATGGATTGCGCCCGGCAAGTGCGGTATACTCTGTGTTGAACCTGCCTGGCGTGTGCGCGCGGGCGGTTGCGGCGCCGCGCGTCCGGGAAGACCGGGCGCGCCGGCTCCGCCTAGTGGAAGGCTCATCATGAGATTGAAGTGGAA
>CAYPJN010000573.1:0-1831 GCA_964411055.1 uncultured Lentisphaerales bacterium
GCCGCGAGCTGGCTTGTCCGGCGCGCGCGGATCGGGCATAATGGATGCCACGCCGCAACCGGCAAGGAGCAATAATGGACGAGACCACACGGGAAACAAAACGCAAGAGGCGCGGATGCGGGCTGGGATGCCTGGCGGCCTTTCTGGCCTGCTGTCTGGGCATCGCCATGCTGGTGGCGCTCGGAATCTTCCTGGTGGCCTCGGTCGGCGACGGTGATCTTCAGGGCCGGCTTCACCTGTGCACGTCATCCGCCACGGGAGGGGGCGTGGATGACTGCCCCCGGATGCGCGAAGTCTGGTCGATGGGCGACAGCGAGAGCGGCATCAAGGTCGCCCGCATCCTGCTCAGCGGCGCGATCATGCCGGGCGATTCCGCCTGGCGCGGGGAGGGCGAAGGTTCCGCCGCCACGGCGCTGCGGGCCATCCGGCGCGCCACGCAGGACGCATCCGTGCAGGCGATCCTGCTGGAGATCGACAGTCCCGGCGGGGGCATCACGATCAGCGACCAGATATACCATGCGCTCAACGGCTTCCGCGAGGCCGGCGAAGGACGCGTCATCGTGGCGCTGATGGGCGATGTCTGCGCGTCGGGCGGGTACTATGTCGCGCTGGCGGCCGACCGTATCGTCGCGCATCCCACCACGCTGACGGGCTCCATCGGCGTGCTGATGTCGAGCGTCAACGTGCGCGAACTGGCCGAGCGGATCGGGGTCAAGGATGTGACGATCAAGTCGGGCGACAACAAAGACCTGCTCAATCCGTTCCGCGACCTGACGCCGGCGCAGACGGCGATGCTGCAGCAGGTGATCGACGCGCTGCACAGCCGCTTCGTCGGTCTGGTTGCCCAGCACCGCAAGCTCTCCGAGGAGCGGGTCCGCGAGCTGGCCGATGGCCGCGTCTTCCTGGCGGAGGCGGCACAGGAGGCGGGGCTGATCGACGCGATCGGCTACCGGGAGACGGCGATGGGACTGGTGAACGAGCTGCTGGAGACCGAGGAGGAACTCCACTACATACGCTACGAGGAGGAACCCTCGTGGATGGAGTTGTTCCGGCGTCCGCGCCTCTTCGGCGCCGCCGAGCTCCGGCAACTCCTGCTGGGCGGCGACGCCCGCCTGCTCTACCAGTGGCGCGTGCAGCCCTAGCCGGCTAGCGGCGGATCGGCTCGCTGTCGGCAAAGGCCGGCAGGACGCGGTCGCGCGCGGAGAGCCTCACCTCGCGCGTGGGCCAGTCGATCGCCACGTCGGGGTCGTCCCAGCGGAAGCCGCGTTCGGCCGCCGGTGTGTAGGGGGCCGTACACTTGTAGAGAAAGTGGGCGGAGTCGCTCAGCACGACAAAGCCGTGCGCGAACCCCGGCGGGATCCAGAGCTGGTGGTGGTTCTCGCCGGAAAGCTCGATGCCCACCCATTTGCCGTAGGTCGGCGAGTTCTGGCGCACGTCGACTGCCACATCCCAGATGCGCCCCTCCAGCGCCTGCACCAGCTTGCCCTGCGCGAAGGGTGCAAGCTGGTAGTGGATCCCGCGCAGCACGCCCTGCGTCGAGAACGAATGGTTGTCCTGGACGAACCGGGCCGTGATGCCCCCCTGCCGGAAGGCCTGTTCGTGGTAGGTCTCGGCGAAGAAGCCGCGCGAGTCGCCGAACACCCTGGGCTGGACCAGGATGACGTCGCGGAGCGCGAGCGGCGTGAAGGTGAAGGGCATGGAGACTCAACCGGAAATCAGTTGGTAGTGCTTGCGGTTGTGGTGGTAGCCGGTCAGCGCCTCGATCTGCATGAGCAGGCGATGCCGCTTGTCGCGGCTGGTCGGCCGGTAGGCGGCGTTGGCCTGGAACAGA
>CAYPJN010000574.1:0-1829 GCA_964411055.1 uncultured Lentisphaerales bacterium
GATGTATGTCGCCGCCGGGAACACCGGCGCCGCATTCCCGTACGCGAGTATTTCGACGGCCGCCGCGAAGCTGCAGACCGCGCTCGATGTCGCCTACGACGGCACGACCATCTACCTCGAACCCGGAGTGCACGACCTCGGATATCAGGCGGTCATCCGTTACGGCATAGCGATTAACGGCGACGGCGATGGTGCTGTCGTGCGTCAGACCTATGACGGCGAGCGCGTTTTCTACATGAACCATCCCGACGCACGCATCGAGAATATCGCCGTCACCGGCGGTCGAGTTGTATCCACGACGTCACCAACGGGAGTGCATTACGCCAACGACGAAATCGGTTGCGGCGTCAAGGTTGACGCGCGCGGCGGCACAGTCTACAACTGCATCATCACCAACAACGGCAATAAAACCGGCTCGTACTATAAGCACGGAGGCGGACTCGGCATGAATGCCGGACTGGCGTCGCGCTGCATAATATCGAACAACTTTGTAGTGACTGGCACGTCCCACGGCGGCGGTGCATATCTTGCCGGAACGGCCATGCTCGAGAACTCGCTTGTCTTCGGTAACCGCTGTATGTCGAACGGCGGCGGCATTGATATTGTATCGTCAGTAGCGACCGCCCGCAATTGCACCGTCTACGGCAACTATTCCAGCAGTTCCACCGCGGGTGGAATCTACTGGACTGCCGGCACAGTCCAAAACTGCGCGGTCTACGGAAACACCTCGGCTGGTATCGCCAACATTGGCCCGGCCGCGGCGCGGACTTCCGCGAGCATCCGGAACTGCGCCACGGCCGAGGGCGACGGAACGGATCCGGTCCTCTGTCAGGATCCGCAGTTCAAGAACGCCGCGGGGGGCGATTTCAGGCTGAAGTTCGGCTCGGACCTAATAGACAACGGATACGTATACGCGGGGGCCGGGGCCGCGCTCGACCTTGCGGGCAATACCCGCGTAGCGGAAGACGGCATCGACATAGGGTGCTATGAATATGTGGTCACCGCGCCAATCTGCGGCATAACCATCAAGCCGAAGACCGAGTTCCTTGCTGGCGAGAGCGTCAATCTCACCGCCAGCGTGGCGGGAATCGCCGACACCAATGGTCTGAGCTATCACTGGACGGTTTCAGATACAGACGGCACTATGTCCGAGGCGGACGGACGCGAGGCTTCGCTGGCGCCGTCGGCCGGTACATACGATGTTGTCGTCATCGTCTACCGCGGCACAACCGCCATCGTATCCAATAGTATCGAAAACGCGCTGCATGTTGTCTCTCCAACCCTCTATGCCGACGCGAACAACGCCGCCGCCGCAAGATATCCCTGGGACACGCCGCAGAGGGCACACACCAACGTCAAGGAGCTCCTCGTCGAGTCGATCGACGGAACCACAATCCATCTCGCGGCCGGCACCTACACGCTCACGGATGTTCTCGACATTAGGAAGAACGTTGCGATTGTCGGCGACTCTGGACGCGATGCGACTTTCCTCACGAGCAAGAGTCAGGGCTACCGCTTCCTCTACATCAACAACGCCGACGCCGTCGTCCAGGGGGTCACGCTCACGAACTGCCTGCACAAGACCGACCAGCGCCAGGGCGGCACGGTGTACATAGGACCGTATGGCGGCTCGCTGCTCGACTGCCGCATTACGTGTTCGACGAATACGATTATATACCTTGAAGGCATGGTATACGCTGCCGCCGGCCTTATCGACCGCTGCGTGTTCGACCACAACAGGGTCGCAAAATATCCGAACTACATGAATTATTCGTTCGTGACGCTCGGCGGCTCCGCCACCATGCGCAACACACTGATCTACGATAACG
>CAYPJN010000575.1:0-1827 GCA_964411055.1 uncultured Lentisphaerales bacterium
ATCTACCTGATCGACGAGTGCGACCTGGAGACGCACGGCTTCGGCTACGGCGACAACAACATCTGCAACGACGTGCGCTACGAGGCCGCCTGCACCGACCGCATGCGCCGCATGATCGCCCGCGACCGCAACCACCCGAGCGTCGTCGTCTGGTCGCTGGGCAACGAGTCGGGCTTCGGCTGCAACCACCGCGCCATGGCGTGTCTGGCGCGCGAGCTGGATCCGTCGCGCCCGCTGCACTACGAGGGCGACTACCAGTGCGAGACGGCCGACATCTACAGCCGCATGTACGCCTCGCACGCCGAGTTGGAGAAGATCGGCGAGGGGCGCGAGGCCATCATGTCCGGCGGGCGGGAGCTGGCGCCAGCTCGCTACAACACCAAGCCGATGATCCTCTGCGAGTACGCGCATGCGATGGGCAACGGCCCGGGCGGGCTCAAGGAGTACTGGGAGATCATCTGGAAGCACCCGCGGCTCTGCGGCGCCTTCGTCTGGGAGTGGCTCGACCACGGCATCCGCGCGCGGACGCCCGACGGACGCGACTACTTCGCCTACGGCGGGGATTTCGGGGATGTGCCCAACGACGGCTCCTTCGTCTGCGACGGGCTGCTCTTTCCCGACCGGACGCCATCGCCCGCCATGGCCGAGCTAAAGCAGGCGCTGGCGCCGCTCCACACGGAAGCATTGGATCTGGCTCACGGCCGCCTGGCCCTGCGCAACCGCCAGTCCTTCCTCGGGCTGGAGGGCTACGCGGTCTCGTGGCAGGTGCTGGCCGACGGGCGCGTGGCGCAGTCGGGCGCGGCGGAGCTGCCCGAGGTGGCTCCCGGCGACACCGGGCTGCTGACGATTCCCTTCGCGCCGGTCGCGGACGACGGGCGGGAATACTGGCTGCAGGTGAGCTACCGTCTGGCGCGTCCTACGGCCTGGGCCGAGGCCGGCCACGAGGTGGCCTTTGCGGAGTTCCGGCTGGCGGGGACGCGGCGCGCGGCACGGCGCGCAGCTGGCGTCCGCGGTCCGGCGCCGCGTCCCTCGGAGGACGCACGCGAGGTGGTCTGGCGGGGCAACGACTTCGAGATCGCTTTCGACAAGGCGACGGGCACGCTTGTCCGCTGGATCAGTTGCGGGCGCGCGTGCCTGGTGCGCGGTCCGCTCCTCAGCTTCTGGCGCGCGCCGACCAGCAATGACGGCAAGGGCATCGGCGGGCGCGTGCAGTCGGCCTGGCGCCGGCACGGCCTGCACCAGCTCATGCCATGGCTGGGCGCGGCGCGGTGGGAGGCGGGCGCCGGTGGCGTCCGCGAGCTGGTGGTGCCGACACGCCTGGGCGGACCCGGGGCGGCCTGCGGGATCGAGGCAGAGTACCGCTATGCGGTGGACGGCGAGGGACTGCTCGCGCTGACGATCGACGGCGCGCCCTACGGTGAATGGTCGGTCTCCTGGCCGCGCCTCGGCGTGCAGGTGCGCCTGCCGCGCGCGGTGGAACGGGCGCGCTGGTACGGGCTGGGGCCCGGCGAGTCGTATGCCGACACCTGTTCCGGAGTGCGCATAGGCGAATGGCGCGCCGACGCGGACGAGCTGTACACCCCGTATGTCGTGCCGCAGGAGAACGGCAACCGGAGCGCAACGCGCTGGGCCGAGGTGACGGATATGGCGGGAGCGGGTCTGCGGATCGACGCGGATGAGCCCTTCAGCTTCAGCCTGCAGCGTTTCGACACGGCGGATCTCGAGCGGGCGATGCATGCATACGAACTGCGCGAGCGTCCATTCATGACGCTGAACCTCGATGTCGCCCAGAACGGCATCGGCAGCAACAGTTGCGGCCCCGAGGTG
>CAYPJN010000576.1:0-1825 GCA_964411055.1 uncultured Lentisphaerales bacterium
TAGAGGTTGGCCGAGGGCAGCGGGTGCAGATCGGCCTGCGAGGCCAGGTCGGTGGCGACGCTGACGTTGCCGAGCACCGGCCGCGCGACGCCGTCGGCCAGCGCCTCGATGCGCGCGGGAATGTCCCAGCGCCCGGAGGTGACGATGGCCGCGGAACCCCGGTTGCAAAAGGTCAGCAGGTCGAGCAGGTAGGCGTTGGCGCGACCGTGCGTGCCGAGGGCGAAGACCGAACAGGCGCCGTCGTTGATGCGTGTGAAGGCACCGATGATCTCCGTACTCTCCGTGAGGCCGGCGGTGGCGCGACCGTCGGTGATGACGACCGCGATCAGGGGGCGCGCCGGATCGCGCGGCAGCGTCTGCAGCGCGCGCACCGAGGCGAAGATGTCCGTCTCGCCCTCGGAGCGCATGGTGTCGATGAAGGCGGCCGCGGCGGCCAGCGCCGCGGGCCGCACGGGCGACCATTCGGGGAAGCAGAATTCGGCGGCACCGCTGAACTTGACGACATTGAACCGGTCGTCCGGGTTCAGCCGCGCCAGCAGGTTCTTCAGCGCCTGGCGGCAGAAGTAGAGACGCTCCTCGGCCAGGCTGCGCGAGCTGTCCTGCAGGAAAACGATGTCCTTCGGGACCACGGGAAGCTCCTGTGCGTCGCGTCGCGACACTTGCAGCCGGAAGAAGTGGCGCCCGCGATCCCCATCCGGCGCAAAGGTCTCGACGCGCGCCATCAGGCGCGAGTCGACCGCGAAATAGTCCGTGACGTCGCCCGGCGCCTCGCCGAAGCGGCTGATGGCGGCCTCGGGCGTGGTGGTCTCGTCCAGCGCGACGTCCGCGGCCTCCGGCACCGTCCCGGGCGCGGCGCGCGCCTCGTCGCCGGGGGCCGGCGCGGCTGCCGGCAGCGCCTGCGTCTCGGCCTCGCCGCCGAAGCGGTCGCGCGTCACGTCCACGGCGGGCACGAAGTCCGGCGCCCGGGCGACGCGCTCGATGCGCGGGATCTCGCGCCGCGGCAGGGCAGCCAGGTCGTCCCTCACTGTCCGGTCGACGATCGCCACGATCTGCTGCCGGGGCTGCCATCCGAGCGCCGTGGGCTGGCGCGGCGGCGCACGGTCGCTGACCAGCGTGCCGGCCTGCGTCTCAAGGCGCCGCGCGGGCGGTGTGACCAGGGCGGGATCGGGCAGGCGCGCCAGCTCGCGCACCAGCTCGCGCGTGACGCCCACGCCGGCCCCTTCGCGCGGATCGCCGGTCTCGGGGTTTCCCAGCGCCCGTTCGGGATCGAGCGGCAGGCGCTCGACGCGCAGCGGCGGCCGCTCCGCCGGCGGGGTCTCCTCCGCCGGTGCCAGGTCGACGGCGTCCAGGCGCCATTCTTTGATGGTCGCCATCAGCACGATATGCGCCACCAGCGAGCAGAGGAAGGCCAGCGCGACGGCGGCCAGATGGCGGTTGGCGCGGTCATCGAGGAGCTCGTCGCGGAAGGTGTAGGGCGCCATCACCGCTGCTCCTTGTCCTCGGCGGCCGGCGCGGCGGCCGCCTGCCGCCGGCGGATGGCCGGCGGCGAACCGGGGTAGCGCTGCTGCAGTTCGGCCGCGGCCGCGCGGCTCTCCTCGACGCGCCCGAGCTCCTCCAGCAGGACGGCCGCGCGGTCGAGGGCCGCCGGCACCCGTTCGGCATCATCGAAGAGAATGGCGACGCCCATGTGGTAGCGCACGGCCGCCTCGCGGTCGCCGCGGCGCTCGGCTGCCATGCCGAGGGCCGCGTAGGCGTAGGCGCGCAGATCCTGCAGCTCGGGCGTGCTGGCGCGCGCGGCGGCATCCCGCAGGCGCGCCTCGGCCTC
>CAYPJN010000577.1:0-1822 GCA_964411055.1 uncultured Lentisphaerales bacterium
CCTCTTCCTCGGCCCGACGGGCGTCGGCAAGACGCTGCTGGCCAAGGCGCTCTCGTCGCGCATGTTCGGCGACGAGAAGGCGCTGATCCAGATCGACATGTCGGAGTACATGGAGAAGTTCACCACCTCGCGGCTCATCGGCTCGCCCCCGGGCTATGTGGGCCACGACGAGGGCGGGCAGCTCACGGAGCGCGTGCGCCGGCGTCCCTACAGCGTCGTGCTCTTCGACGAGGTCGAGAAGGCCCATCCGGACGTCATGCACATGCTGCTCCAGATCCTCGAGGAGGGGCGCCTGACCGACTCGCTCGGCCGGCACGTCGACTTCCGCAACACCGTCGTCATCCTGACCTCCAACCTCGGCTTCGATTTCAACCGCCGCGGCCGCGGGCTGGGCTTCGCCTCCGGCGAGGCGCGCCAGGACTACGCGCGCCTCAAGGACCAGTTGATGAGCGAGGCGCGCCAGGTCTTCAAGCCCGAGCTGCTCAACCGCTTCGACGAC
Source organism: uncultured Lentisphaerales bacterium (assembly GCA_964411055.1). GTDB lineage: Bacteria > Verrucomicrobiota > Kiritimatiellia > RFP12 > JAAYLN01 > JAAYLN01. Next base: position 500 of record CAYPJN010000577.1, read on the forward strand.
ATCATCGTCTTCCGGGCGCTCGAGCGGGAGGATGTCGTCCGGATCCTCGACATCGAGCTGCGGCAGGTCACGGCGCGCCTCGAGGCGCGCGGCATCAGTGTCGATCTGGACGCGGAGGCCGTCGACTTTTTGGTCGGCAAAGGCTTTGCGCCCGACCTGGGCGCGCGGCCGCTGCGGCGCGCGATCGAGCAGTATCTCGAGGATCCGCTGGCGGAGGCCGTGCTGCGCGAGCAGGCCGCGGGCCCGGCGCGACTGAAGGCCGTGGTCCAGGAGGGGAAGCTCGTCTTCGTGCCCCAGACGCCCGCTGCGCCGGTCCAGCCGCCCGAACCGCCCGCGCCTCCCGCGCCGCCACCCGCAACGCCGGCCGCCACCGGCGAGGCGGCGCCGGCCGACGCCCCGGCGGATGCCGCCGCGCCCCGCCGCAAGCCGCGCGCCCGCAAGAGCGAGTAGGATGGCGCCGGCGCGGCGTGGCCCCGTGCACCGGCGGCGACCTTCATGTATTAACGAAACTTTTTATCTCAGAACCATCTGGCCTAGCGATACTTGTCCCGCGTCGAGAAGCGCATGCCTCCAGCCGCCAGCAGTTCCACCCGAGTCTCCGGCCGGCCTCGTCCATCCATTCACCCTGGATCTTCCATGTCCAGCCTCCCCGTCACGGACGGAAGCGGAACGCATGTCTCTCTTCTGCGTTGCTCGCCGTCGGACGGGTGCAGGCACTCCCGGTCGCCCTCATAACGGCAAGAGACCACGGCGAACGGCGCCAATCTGGGTGACTTCGCCATAGCCGGTTACGTCCTCGAAGCTGACCCCGTCGATCGGGTGCGCGCCGTCGTGCGTGGACAGGTAGACGCACATGCCGCCCCTGGAACCGGGCAGGTGGATGTTGCGCATGGTCAGGTTCTTGAAGTAGCCGGCGGTGGTCGACTGCTTGGACGTGTCGGTCGCCATGGTTTTGAGCAGGAGGAAAATGTCGTGTCTGTTGACTTCATGGAAGCGGATGTCTTCGAAGACAAAGTCTTCCATCAGTTGCTCGTTGGCAGCCTGGATGTAGATCGCGGCGTTGGCCCAGAACTGGTCGGGTGTCGTTGGTTTGAGCGTCAGGTGCAGTACGTCGATGTCGCGGAAGACGAGGTTGCGGTATACGTAGGGGGGATCTTCGCATTCGTAGCCGATGCGGAAGGCGTTGGCGATGTCGGTCCAGAGCGTGCAGCGCTCCACGAGCAGGTCTTCGCACCACCACTTCGGCGTGATGCAGTCATCCTGCACCCGGATGAAGCAGTCGCGGATCGTGACGTCTTTCGAGCGGCAGATGTCGATGCCGTC
>CAYPJN010000578.1:0-1821 GCA_964411055.1 uncultured Lentisphaerales bacterium
GCTTCGGGACGCGTCGAGAACTGCCTGGTCGCCTTCAACACGACCGACCTGAGCCCAACCCATCTGACCAAGAAGGTCGCCGGCTCGGCCTATCTTTCCGCCGGCGCGATCGTCAACTGCACGATCGTCAGCAACAAGTCGTCGCTCGTCGCCGGCATCCGCACCCTCGGCGGAACGGTGCAGAACTGCATCGTCCTCGGGAACAAGTCATCGTATCCCACGGCGAACGCGACGAACAACGTGTATTACGGAAGCGCGGCGCCCTTCGTCCGCTGCCTCTCAGACGACCTGCTCATCAACGACGAGTGTCTCATGGACGCACCCGGGTTCATTGACGCCTCATTCCGCATCGGCCCCAAATCGCCGGCCGTGGACCAGGGGCTGCTTCCCGCCTGGGGCGCCGAACCGACGGACCTCGGCCTAGGGCCGCGCGTGGTCCACAGGAAGATCGACATCGGGTGCTACGAGGCCGCCTGGATTCCGCCGGGAACCGTGCTGATTCTGAAGTAGTGCGTCCGTGCCCCCCTCTGGTTGTTGTCATGTCTCCACTCATTCTCGCGTCGTTCCTGTTCCTGACACCTGCGGAGAAGCCGGATAACGCCCACATCGAAACGGTGATGCCGCCGGTTCCCGAGATGAACATCCGGCGCCGCTTCGGGGAGAGAACGTTCCTCGATGTTTCCTGCAAGCCGGAGTACGACATCGCCTTCTACCGTCTCCTATGCGGCTTCGGCGCCTGGTCGAAGGGGGCTGACGGCATTGTCCACGAGACGCCGCCCGGATTCGCGGACGCCATCGAGGGCGCGAAGTGCGACGTGGCGCTACTGGAGCGTCTGGCCGCTCTCCGCGGGGAGGTTATGGCCTCGGCGGATCCGGAGGTGCGGCTTGTCGGGCGGAAGATCGGACACTTCCTTGCGAATCTGGACAAGGGCGGGGATCCCGATCTTTTTCATCTCGAGGGCATGAAGGTCTTGCGTGATTCCGAAAAGCAACTCGGCAAGTCGCCGACGCCGCTGGCGGATTTTGTGAAGATGTCCGTCCGTGGCGCATTGCCTTCGCAGCTTGCCACCGCGAAGGCCGTTGAAGAAGAGAAATCCGCAGGCGCGGACGGCTGGCGGAAACACCGGAAGCCGCCGATGCCGGAGATGGCCGGATGGCCGGCGGTGAACTTGCGCGCCGGAATCGGACGCACCGAGTTTGCGCCGGGGTTCATCTGCAACTATTCCTTCCAGTGGCGCTCCTTCCAGATCGGTGTGAAGGGCGACCGCAAGATCGCCAAAGATGAGGCGCCCGGAGGCGTCGCCGACATCACGCTATGGATTCCCGACAAAGAGCCGGATAAATACCTTGTCTATCGGATCAAGATAGACCTCGGTGAGCGTCCCCAGGCGGGGCCGCCGCTTGAAAGCGAAGGCTGGGCGCCGGATCCCTGCTGGTGGTACTACGCCCACGAGCGGCGTTTTCCGAATCTCTATCCGCCCCCTTCGGAGTACCGCTTCATTTCATACGCAGAAAACCGCCTCTGGAGCCGCGACTATCCCTATCCGCAAATGGCCGACGCATTCATTGAGACCGGTGAAGATCCCTGGCGGATGCTGTATTCGCTGCATCTGTGCAGTCTCCCCGAAAACCTGCCGATGCTTAAACGCGGGGTTCATGACGTCTGGTATGGCCAGATCTCATACAGGGGGCGAACGGCGCAGGCGCGTTTCGTCTGGCCCGCGGGATCCGAGGCGAACGAGCTCTCGGTGTATCAGGGCTACCCGCTCGAGACGTTCTGGCAGAAGTTCCCGCAAATCTACGAGGAGGAGCGACGGCGCT
>CAYPJN010000579.1:0-1820 GCA_964411055.1 uncultured Lentisphaerales bacterium
GCCGCAAGCCGCGCCGCAAGCCGTGCCGCCGCCGCGCCGCCGGGCGCGGTGCCTGCCGCGCAAGCTGGGCGCCGCGCTGGCCGCGCTCCGGGCGCAGGCCATCCGTCCGCGGGAACTGCTGCTGCCCGCCGCGCTGGCCGCGGCCTGCTCCCTGCTGAGCGGCCTGGTAATGGCGTTGTCGATCCGGGCGATCGGCGGCGCGGCGCCCTTCGCCGGCGTCATGGCCGTCCTGCCGGTCGTCTTCCTCTCCAGCGTGCTTCCAGCCAGCGTGGGCGGGCTGGGCGCGCCGCAGCTTGCGGGCATTCTAGCCATGGGGATCCTGGGCGCCGAGCCGGCCGTCATCGCCTCGGCCGGCTTGCTCAACGCGGCGGTCGTGCTGGGCGTCGGCACGCTGCTGGCCGCGGTATTCCTGCCGGTCGTCGTGCCGGGTTCCGCCTTCCGGCGTACTTGATTCAAGCTTTTTATGCGCGGGGCGGCGTGCTATGATCCCGCCATGCGCGAGACGAATGCCACCGACTTGCAGGCTCCCGGCGCCGCGGCACCGCGGCCGCTGCTCGTCGTCTGCTTGGAGGAGGAAGTCCGCTCCCCCGTCAGCCACATACGGCTGGTGCACCACCTGCAGGATCTGAAGCCGGCGTACCGGATCGCGGCCTACGAACTGCCGCGCGAGCGGGACGCGGCGCTCGAGGCGATTCCCCACGCTTCGTTGCTGGTCATGGCGCGCAACCGCCATGTCTCCTCGCTCGAGGCCGCCCGCCGGGCCGGGGCGTGCGGGGTGCCGCTGCTCTGCGACATTGACGATTACGTCTGGGAGTTTCCCGACTACTCCAGGATCGTGCGCCATGCCACCGTCCACACGGACGAGATTCTGCGCCTGGCGGCCTGCGTCACGACACCCTCGGAGGCGCTGGCGGCCCTCGTGCGCGAGCGGCATCCCGGCAAGGATGTGCGGATACTGCCCAATGCCGGCGATATCTGGAGCGGCGCCGGCACGCGCTTCACGCCCTGCGTCATGGCGAACAGCGACTTCTTCCGCATGCCGGAGATGAAGGCCGACTTCTTCCGCGCCGTGCGCGATGCCGCCGCGGCGGCGGAGAGTCCCGTGCTGCTCTACTACTTCTCCAACGACCCGCCCGAACCCTTCTCCGACGATCCCTGGCTCCGGATCATCTGGATGGGATTCCGCTCCTACAGCTCGTACAAGGAGCTGCTGGATGCCATCCGGCCGGACTTCGGCTTCGTCCTGCTCCGGGACGAGCCGTTCAGCCGCTTCAAGTCGGTGGTCAAGTTCGCGGAGTACGGTGCGGGCGGGACCATCGGCCTCTTCAGCCGCGTGCCGCCCTACGCCGGCTTCATCGAGGAGGGCGTCAACGGATTCCTGGCAGAAAACACCTATGCAGGGTGGCGGGAGGCGGTGCTCCGCGTCCTGCGGCTCGAACCCGCCGCGCGGGCGCGGCTGCGCGGGCGGATCGCCGCCGACGTGGAGCGCCAGTTCGCCTACGGCCCGCTGCATGCGCGCTTCCGCGAGCTGGCCGACGGCCTGCGGCGTCCGGTGTGCGGCGGTGCGGACCGCGTGCCGGACAACCTGCCGCCGCGGCAGCCGTTCGCCTTCCGCGAGGCCTATGCCTACGCGTCATGGGTGCTGCATGCCGAGCGGCCGCGCCTGGAGCGCGAACTGGCGCTCTTCCGCCGCTCGCCGGTCTGCCGGTTGCTGCAGCGGTTGCACGCCGGCCTGCGCGGGCTTCCGGAACGGGCACGGGCGCGCGGGAGGAAAGCATGAATCCGAGGGACACCAACCTGCGCGCCGACGTGCTCGACGA
>CAYPJN010000580.1:0-1814 GCA_964411055.1 uncultured Lentisphaerales bacterium
CCGCTTGCGCAGCGTCTCCAAGACCATGTCGCCAACCCTTCCAGACGAGGATGCCGAGCTCATGCTGCTGGCCGGAGCCGGCCAACGCGAGGCGTTCGAGCTTCTGGTAAACCGTCATCAGCAGCCACTCCTGAACTTTTTCCTGCGGTCGGGCGTTGATAGGGATGCGGAAGACTTGGTGCAGCAGACCTTCATCCGGCTCCACCGCTACCGCAGGCGCTACCGCCCCCGCGCCCGGTTCACGACCTTCCTCTACCTGCTGGCACGGCAGGTGTGGATCGACGAGCTCCGGCGGCGCCGGCGGCTGCAGCGGCTGCGGGATCAGGCGCGGCAGCAGGCGGAACTGGCCGCCGCGGCGGATACGGCGCCGATGGACGAGGGGTTCTCGGACGAGCTCCAGCAGGCGCTCGACAGCCTCTCGCCGCGCCACCGCGAGGTGGTAGTGCTGGGTGTGCTGCAGGAACTGGAGTATGCCGAGATCGCCCGGATCCTCAAGATCCCGGTGGGCACGGTGAAATCGCGCATGTTCAACGGCCTGCGCGACCTGCGACGACATCTGGAAAGCGATGCGCATATCGATGAATGAGTCGGGAACAAATGGCTGCCTGCGGCGATCCGATGCCGTCGCCTGGGCGCAGGGACGCCTGGATGAACGCGGCATGCAACGCGTCGCGGCACACCTGGTGCGTTGCGCGAAGTGTGCCGAGACGGCCGCGGCGCTGCGGGACACGGTGCGCCGGATGCGCGCCGCCCCCCTCCGCGAGACCTCGCCCGGCCTGACCCGCCGCATCCTGCAGGCGCTGCCCGCCGAAGGCGCGGAGCCTCTGCGCGTGCAGTTCGCCTACCGTCCCCTGCGGGCGGCGGCCGCCGCCGTGTTGCTGCTGGCGGTGGGCCTGGCGCTGCTGTCCGCCACGCGCGTTCAGCGCCGGAGGCAGGACGCCGCCGGCGCGCAACGCCAGATACTGGAACGCCAGTCCGGCGCGGCGGCTGCGTGGATCGCCTCCCAGCAGGAGGCCGACGGCACATGGAGTCCCTCCCGCACGGGGGGCAACGATGCCTACCGCCCGGCCTTGACGGCCCTGGCCATCATGGCCCTGCAGCAACAGGCGCCGACAACGCAGTCCGCGGCCATCCGGCGCGGCGCGGCCGCCATCGTCGCGATGCAGACCGAAGACGGCGCCTTCTGTCGTACGCGCGGCGCGCGGCTCTACAACCACGCCTTCGCCGCCAACGCGCTCTTTGCCCTGCCGTCCCCGCTGTCCCAGGAGCCCGATATACGTGCGGCGCGCGAGCGCGCGCTGGCCTTTTCGCTGGCGGCACAGAATCCGCAGGGCGCATGGGACTACACGGCCGATGGGCCCGGCAACACCGCGCTGTCGGTCTGGCAGATCGCGCTGCTAACCCAGGCGCGCGGGCAGGGCTGGACGGACGACCGCGGCCACCTGCGGCGCAGCCTCGCCTGGCTGCAGTGCCAGTCGGACGGACACGCCTTCGGCTACCGCCAGGCGGGAGTGCCTCCGCCCGGCGGAGGCCAGGGCCTCACGCTTACTGCCATGGCGGCCGCTACTCTGCTCGATGCCGCGCGTGCCTATCCGGCCCTCGTGCCGGCGGCCGAGGCGGCGGCGGACGCGGTACGGAAAGCGCGGTTCCGCGACACAAGGATGGCGCCTGACTACTACCGTGACTACTTCCTATCGCGTGTCTGGGCGGGTTTCGCCGACCAGCGCGCCCTTGACGCGGTACAGGCGCGGCTGGCAATGGCGCCTTCTACCAGCGGCGCGGCGGGAACCTACTGGGTGGCCAATGACGCCTGG
>CAYPJN010000581.1:0-1808 GCA_964411055.1 uncultured Lentisphaerales bacterium
ACCTGCGGGACGATCCGGCGCTCTACTTCCACTGCCTGGGCGAGTTCGACGCCGCCATGATCCGCCTCTTCGCGGAACACGGGGCGCTGGAGACCTCGGCGCCGCAACGGCTGCTGATCGACGACGCCACCAAGCTCATGGCCTTCGGGCGCGGGGGCATGGTCGTGATCCTGAATTTCCACGCGGCCCACTCGGTGGCCGGCTACCCGCTGCTGGTGCCGCCGGGGCGCCGGTACCGTGGCCTGATGAACAGCGACAGCGTGGCCTTCGGCGGACAGGGGCGCATCCAGGAGGACCAGGAGTACCCGGTCTACGACGAGATAGAGGGCCAGGAACGCATCACCCGCATCCGCATCTACCTCCCGGCCCGCACCGCACTGGTGGTGGGCTGACAAACTTCAGCGTCGAGCGTTCAGCGTTCAGCGTTCTTTCCCGCTCCGCGATTCCGGCGAGCCTGCGCCACCGTCGTGACACGCGGACGGAGTGGGAACGGACCTACGTGACTGCCAGCCTGCCCTAGGCGCCGGGATGGCGGGTCAGCGTGCCGGCTTCCGGATCGACATCGAAGGCCGGATGGTTGCGGAGGGCGGCGAGGAATATCTTGCGGGAGAACGACTGGCGTTTGCCCTGCAGCAGGCCGAAGACCTCGGCCAACTTCAGCGTCTTGCCGGTCTCCAAGTCCAGACGCTCCAGACGCGCACGCGCATGGATCACCTGACGGACGCGTCCGTCGTTGACCAGCGGGGTGTCGGCCCATACCGGGAGGCGGTCGGGCGGCGAGAGGGCGTCGGCCAGCGCCAGGTAGAGCGCGACCGGTTGGTCGTGGGGCGATGCGCCCAGCCAACCCGCGAAGCGCGCCTCCGTCACCGGCAGCGTGTTTGCCTCGCAGAAGTCGGCGAGGCGGACGAGCGCCTTGTGCAGGCGCATGCCGCCGGCGTTGGCGAGCCCTGGAACCTGATTCTCGTAAATGATCTGCCGCACCCGTTCGCGCGTCAGGCCGAACATCTGGCCGATGCGCTCCAGCGTCCACGGGCGGTCGGACGGACCGCTTCCGAGCATGCGGAGGCGAAGCATGCGGTTGACGTTCTTCCGCCGGGGGCGCTTCAGGAAGGCATCGACGAACTCCGCTATCAGCCGCGCCGCCTCGCGTTCGTCCGAAATCTCCGTCTGCAGGGCGCCGTCCTGCGCCTGGCGCACCAGGTCGACCAGCGCGTTGAGCTTCAGCCGGCCCACGCCCCAATTGGAGGAGAGGAAATCGAAGGTCTTGAGCTGACCGATGGTCTTGATGGAGTTCCGCTCCAGGAAGGCGTTGATGCAGGAGGAGTGGGGAATCAGCCGCACCGCAAGATCGTCGTAGCGCGCGGGTACTTCCTGCAGCAGCGCGTCCAACAGGAACCAGTCCAGGACGTCGGGCTGCGGGCCGCCGAACGGCGCGCGGGCCGACGGCATCTGTTCCCAGGCGGCCTTGCGGTCCCGGGCCTCATGCTCCAGCGCCTCGATACGGTGGCACAGTATGCGGGCCGACCGCGCGCCCACGGTCGTGGCCAGGTCGAACAGGCGTTTGTATTCCAGGCCCTGCAACTCGCCCAGGAACCGGAATTTCGCCAGTGCCTTCATGGTGCGTTTCCGGAAACGGCACGCGGCAACCGGAAAGCGCCTGAGTGATTCCGGAATCCGGATGATCTGATTGTCGGGTGCTTTCATGTCGATTTAAGTGTATTTTAGCAATTCTCCCGAAAAGACACAACCCCGTTCTGCGATTCAGACAGTGGGGAGCGGGCGGATGGCGCGAGGGGAGCTGACGGGCA
>CAYPJN010000582.1:0-1807 GCA_964411055.1 uncultured Lentisphaerales bacterium
GAATCGATGACCAGGTAGTCCAGCTCGCCCCACTCGACCTCCTCGAGAAACTGCTTGATGGCGCCCATCTTCAAGGGGCCGCGCCAGATCACGGCGGCGTCGCGGTCGCGCAGCAGGAGTCCGATCGACATCATCTTGACGCCCGCCAGCTCCACCGGCTGGATCCAGCCCGCCGCGTTGGCCCCGATCTCGGCATCCTCGAGGTGCAGCATCTTGGGGATGCTGGGGCCGTGGATGTCCACATCCAGCAAACCCACCTTGCGCCCCTGCAGCGCCAGCGAGACGGCCAGATTCGCCGCCACCGTGCTCTTGCCGACACCGCCCTTGCCCGACATGATCAGGATCTTGTGGCGGATGGTGTTGACGGGCTTCGGTGACTCCTGCGCGCCGCTGCAGTTCCCGCACTCGCTGCCGCAAGTTCCGCCTGCCGCGCATCCCTCCGCGCCCGTGTCTGATGTCTGCTTCTTCTCTTGCTTCATGTTGTCTCGCTTCTCCAGTTACTAAGCTTCTCGGAGTTGTTCATCTAGTCAAACGTCAAGGCGGCGCCCGCGCCCGCCGACTGCACGCGCCCTGGCAACGCCTGCCACAGCGCGGCGGTCGCCGCGAAACCCGTGCAGTGCATCGGGTAGAGGCTGGCGATGTCGAACCGTCGCAATTCACGAATCGTCCAAGCCAGCCGTTCAGGCGTGGCGCTGCGCAGGTGCATGCCGCCGACGACCGCCCGAATCGGCGCCCTGTCCGTCAGGTCGCGGACGCGGTCAAGCGTGTTGATCACGCCCGCGTGGGCGCAGCCCAGCAACACCACGATTCCGGTCCCGGTCTCCACGATCAGCGCCTGGTCATCGGCGGCGGGATCGTCCTGGCGGCCTTCAGCATCCAGACAGAAGTGCTCCTGCGACCGCTCCTCATCGTGGATCCGGGGAATTTCGCCGGTCATGCGGATGCCCGGCGCAATCACCACCGCATCCGTCGAGAGCGACAACCGCGCCGCCCTTCCCCGCGCCGCCCGCAGGCAGGGAACAGGCATGCCAATCGGATACACACCCGATGCCTTGGCACGGTATTTCGGCTCCAGCGCACCGGGGTGCGCGTAGACGGGAAGCGGCCGGACGACGCGTTCCAGGACCTGCGCCAGCCCGCCGGTGTGGTCGTAATGCCCGTGACTGAGCACGACGGCTTCCGCGGTCGACAGATCCACATTCAGGACAGCCGCATTGCCGGAGAGGACCAGCCCCTGCCCCGTGTCGAAAAGAATCCGCTGGCCGGCGCACTCGATCCAGAAGGCCAGTCCGTGCTCGCCCTGGATGCCGCGCCCCTCGGCCGTGTTTTCCGCCAGGACGACAATCTTCAACGCGGTCTTCATGGCGCAAACGCCCCCGTCTTCAGCAGCACCAGTGTGCAGGCTTGCAGCGTCTCGACACCGGCATCCCGCAAGCGCGCATCCAAGTCCCGGTTTTCTGTGCCGGGGTTGAAGATCACCCGCCGTGGAGCGGCAACAAGCAGCGCTTCCGCGACCCCTGCCTGATTGCGGGCCGAAAGGTAGAGCGTCACGGTGTCGATCCGGTCGGGAATCCGGTCCAGCGAGGGATAGACAACCAGCCCATCGATCTCGCGCAGCGAGGGATGCACCGGATAGACGGCATGCCCCTTCTCGCGCAACAGCTTCACGGCCTGGTAGCTGTAGCGCTCGGGCTTGGCGCTGGCGCCGAGGACGGCCACGTTCATGCTGAAACACTCCTGTTCAATGCGGAAGCCGGCTTGACGACCAGCGCGCCGACCGGCGCGCCGATCGCCTCGCCGATCGCCG
>CAYPJN010000583.1:0-1802 GCA_964411055.1 uncultured Lentisphaerales bacterium
CCAGCTCGACCGGCAGGTCCAGCACGACATCATGCGCCGCCGCGCCCATCGTCCCGCCTGATTGCGGGCTCCATGATCAATTCCGGCGCACGATGGGTGAACGGGAAGCCGGGGAACCTGGAGGCCGCCGTCCTCGGCGGCATGTTCTCCGCACCTGGAGAACCTACGTTGTCGCGAGATTGGTCTTAACCTTTGAGGCCCTGCTCCGCCAATAGGCTACGCAGGACAAGCGCGGAGGGGAACTGCCAACTGCCAACTGGAATCACCCCTGGCGCCGCTGCTTCTTCCGTGACGCGGGCGGCGCGAGATCGAAAAAGCTGGCGTGGGCGAGCTTCTCGGGCGTCACCAGGCCGTCGCCGGCGGCGGCCGCCTTCAGAACCCGGGGCACGCCGCGCGGGGCGGCGCCGGGGGCCACGGGCCGGATGAGCGCCTTGAGGCGGGCGCGCAGGTCGTCGAGTCCCTGTCCCGTGGCGACCGAGACGGGCAGCGCCTGCCGCCGGGCCGCGGCGTCGAGCCGGGCGAGGTTTTCCGCGGCGCCCGGCAGATCCATCTTGTTGGCGACGAGCAGGATCGGGCGCTTCAGCAGGGCGGGGTCGAAGAGGCGCATCTCGCGCCGCAGGGCGCGGTAGTCGTCCCAGGGCGTGCGCCCGTCGACCCCGGCGGCATCGACGACGAAGAGCAGCGCCTTGGCGCGGGAGAGGTGGCGCAGGAAGTCGAGGCCCAGGCCGACGCCCGTGTGCGCGCCCTCGACGATGCCGGGAATGTCGGCGATCCGGATCTGGCTGAAGTCGTCGAAGACGGCCGTGCCGATGATGGGATTGAGGGTGGTGAAGGGATAGGCGGCGATCCGGGGCCGCGCCGCGCTCAGGGCGGCCAGCAGGGAGGATTTGCCGGCGTTGGGGAAGCCCACGAGGCCGACCTCGGCGATGACCTTGAGTTCCATCCGCAGGCGGAACTCCTCGCCCTCCCGGCCGGGGGTGAACTCGGTGGGGGCCTGGTGGGTGGAGCTCTTGAAATGGATGTTGCCGAGGCCGCCCGCGCCGCCGCGGGCGATGATGAGTTCCTGGCCATCCGCGGTGATGTCGCCGCGCAGTTCGCCGGTCTCCTCGTCGAAGACCAGGGTGCCGCAGGGCACATGCGCGACGAGGTCGGCGCCGTTGCGCCCATGCATCTGCTGACCCCGGCCGGCGACGCCCGCCTCGGCGACGAGCCGCGGGCTGTAGAAGAGGCGGATCAGCGAGTCCTCGTTGATGTCGCCGCGCAGGATGACGTGGCCGCCGCGACCGCCGTCACCGCCGTCGGGGCCGCCGCGCTCGACATGCGCCTCGCGGCGGAAACTGGCGGAGCCGTCGCCGCCGCGCCCCGCCCGCGCCTGGACGGCGAGGCAATCGACAAATTGGCGCGTCTTCACGTCGGCGATCCGTGGCCGGCGGGCGGAAGGGCTACACGGTGGCGTCGACCACCGGCTTGACATTCACGACGCGGCCTTCCTTCGAGAAGGCCACCACGCCGTCGGCCAGGGCGAACAGCGTGTGGTCGCGCCCCGTGCCGACCGCGTCGCCGGCATGGATCTTGGTTCCGCGCTGGCGCACGAGGATGGCGCCGGTCTTGACGATCTGGCCGTCGTAGCGCTTGACGCCCAGCCGGCGGCCGGTGCTGTCGCGCCCGTTGGTCTTGTGTGCTTTGCCTGCCATGGTAGGAGTCTCTCCGAAAATCGGGGGTTAGGCGATGGACTTGACGGTCACGGTCGTCAGTGCCTGACGGTGGCCGACCTTGCGCTCGTAGCCCTTGCGCTTGCGCTT
>CAYPJN010000584.1:0-1799 GCA_964411055.1 uncultured Lentisphaerales bacterium
GGGACCGCGCTCGGCATTGCCGGTGTCGGCCGGTGTCGACCGGTGTTGTTCGGGGTCGCTTGCTGCCGCCGCCACCAGCTCCAGGATCGCCTGCCCGTAGTGGATGCGGGCCTCGCGCAGGGCGGCGGCGAAGCCGGCATCGGGCGAGAGGCAGGGATTGGCGTTCACTTCCAGGATCCAGGGTTGGCCCGCGGCGTCGACACGGAAATCGACCCGCGCCGCGCCGCCGAGGCCGAAGAGCCGCCAGCAGGCGCGGGCGAGCTCGCGCAGGCGGTCGGCCAGGGGGGCGTCGGCCGCCGGCAGCGCGAAGGTTCGCGGCGTGTGGGTGTAGGCGAAGGAGGCTGTGTCCCACTTGGCCTCGTAATCCAGGATCCGCGGTTTCTCCGTTGGGAAATCGACAAACAGGATCTCGGCGGGCGGCAGGATTCGGGGCTCGCCGCCGGCGCGACCGAGCAGGGCGACGTTGAACTCGCGTCCCTCGATGTAGCGCTCGGCATACCAGGCGCCCGGGTGTCCGGCCGCCTGCTCCGCAAGGCGGCGCGCCGCCTGCGCGCGCGTCGTGTCGCGCAGTAGGTTGCCGCCCGCCAGCCCGGCCGAGGCATGCTCCCAGACCGGCTTCAGTATCCAGTCGCCGTTGGTTTCCACGGGCTGCGAGGGGACTGTGCGCGGTCCCGTAGGTTTCGCGCTACCCTCCCCTCCGCGCCTCTGCGCCTCTGCGTTAATCTTTTCCCCGTCCTGGCTGGACTCGATCCAGTCGGGTGTCGGCAGGCCGCCCTGGCGCAGTCGCTGCTTGGCCAGCAGCTTGTGGGTGGTTACCAGCAGCGCGTCGGCCGGATTGCCGGTGCAGGGAACGCCGAGCTGCTCCAGCAGCGCGGGCACCATCGGCAGCAGGCGGTCGGTACCCCCGAGAGACTCCACGAGGTTGAAGACGCAGGCGGGCGCCTCGCGCCGCAGCGCGGCCGCCAGGGCCTCGAAATCGAGCGTGACCGGCAGGGTCGCGGCCGCGTGGCCCGCCGCGTGCAGCGCCGCGCGCACGGCCTCGGCCTGGTCGAGCACGTCGCGCTCGTCCTCGCGGGCGCCGGGGGGCACGGCCTGGTGCAGGATGACGATCTTCATGGCTGCATCGTCCGCCACGCCGCAGGCAGGTGGCGGATGACCGTCGCGACGACCTCGTCGACCGTCATCCGCGTGCTGTCGACGATCTGCGCGCCGTCCGCCACCCGCAGCGGCGCCACGGCGCGCGAGCTGTCGATGCGGTCGCGGTTCAGCAGCGACTCCATGACGGCCTGCCGGTCCTGCCGCGCCAGGCCCTTGGCCTGTTCCTCGAGATGGCGCCGGCGGGCGCGCTCTTCCGGCGCGGCGTCGAGATAGAAGCGGGCCGGCGAATCGGGAAAGACCACCGAGCCGATGTCGCGTCCCTCGACCACCAGGTCTCCGAGGCGCCGCAGGCCGCGCAGCCACTCCGTCACCCGCTCGCGCACCTCCGGAACCTTGGAGACCGGGCTGACGGCGGCGTTGATCGCGGCCGTGCGGATGGCGTCGCCCGGCTCGGTGCCGTCCACCGCGAAGCGCACGGCCCCGTCGGCGGCCTTCATCTCCACCTCCAGCGCCGCGGCGCAGGCGGCCACGGCGGCGGGGTCACCGGGGTCGACGCCCTTGAGCAGGGCCTGCCAGGTGACGATGCGGTAGAGCGCGCCGGAGTCGACATGCAGGAAGCCGAGCCGGCGGCCGACCGCGCGCGCTACGGTCGACTTGCCCGCGCCAGAGGGTCCGTCAATGGCAATCACCCGGTTCATCAT
>CAYPJN010000585.1:0-1797 GCA_964411055.1 uncultured Lentisphaerales bacterium
TCAGCGTGGCGAAGTAATGCCTTTGGCCGCGGATCCGCCTGTCGGAAAAGCGATGCCAGACTTTACGCCCCGGCATGCAATCTTCTCGATTCCATTGTGTCGACTTGCCGTTGTGCAGACGTCCGATCCGGGGTGCAAAAGCGTCCAGAGATACGCAAGCGACCAGATGATAGTGGTTGGGAAGCACCGCCCAGGCGCGCAACATGCCGCCTGCTTCGTTCACAGCGGTGAAAAGCGCCGCCGCCCATTCGTCCCTGCGCGTCTCGGTTGCGAGAACCGCCTGATGTTCATAGCAGGCGGCGGTCAGGAGATAGAGATCCCGCCCAGCGTCGAAATGCGGAGGCGCATGCCATGGCCAATGCTTGTCTTGGCGCATGGTCAGCATAGCCTCGCGTTCCGCAGGAGTCGCTTTGCGATAGTCATACATGACTGGACATCTGCACAAAATGGATGCATGCCCGTACGGGCACACTACAAACGCTTGCACGTTCGCTTGCGGCGTTTGTAGTGGCGCCGTGAGGCGCTGTCCCGTCTGCGAGGCATGCCCTGACGGGCACACTACAAACGTTTGCACGTTCGCTTGCGGCGTTTGTAGTGGCGCCGTGAGGCACTGGTTCGTTGGCCCTCATGGTTATTTCGGAGTCCATGTTGCCTTGACCTCCATGAACGCGCTCGGGGCGTCCTGCGCGGCCGGGACGAGTTCGTAGTAGACGCGCTGGGGATCGTCGTCGGCCGGCACCGGATGGAATGGCTGGGTATCGACCCGGCTGCCGGCTGGGTCGCGCAGATCGGTCATGCCGATGACGGTGTGCCGGACATCTGTCCGCCCGAGCGGTTTGCGGAACGTCACGACCAGGCGGCCGTTGCGGATGATGGGTCGCGGCAGCCCGTCGGTCGTCGGCGCGTGCGGATCGAGTCCGTAGGCGTAGCGCTGGAAGAGCGTGATGCCCGAACCGCCCGGGTCTTGCGCGGCGAACGCCTCGATGCCGTACGTCACGACGAACTCGCGCGCGGCCCATTCGGCGAACGTGTCAATTCGCTCGATGATGACGACCTGCGCTGCGCCGGACGCCCCGACGAGATAACGATCCGAGGGCTGTACCGAGAGAAGTACCGTTTCCGCCCCGTTTGCCAGAACAGCCTCGGCCAACGGCTTGACCTCGATGTAGAGCTCGTTCTGATTGGCAGGGAACATCGCGTAGCCCTGCACGGTCGCGTAGTCGGCACCATTCTTGGCCGTCCCGCCGATCTTGAGCGACACCAGGAGTTGCCCGGTGCTGCCGTCGCGGCGCTTCAGCTCGAACCATGCCGAACCGCCGGTGTTCTTGTTGGCGATGCTGATCTCGGTGGCGACGATCTCGACGATCGTGCGCATGTCCTCGATCGTGAGGCTGGCCTGGCTGGCGGCTCCGATGGCGTAACCCGTGCCGGGCAGGAGGGCGAGCACGACGGTCTCGGGCGACTCCGGCATGCCGTCGTTCACGGGGGTGATGACGACCGTGGCGGAGTCGGCGCCGGCCGGGATGACAACAGTCGGAGCGACGAACACGTAGTCGTTGCCATTGGCGGCGCTGGGCGTCAAGGCGATGTTGACCGTCAGACTCTGCGCCAGGCTGCCGCGGCGCTGGACTGTGAAGACGCCGGGGACGGAGCCATTCTCGGATGCGTTGGGCGTGGTTGCCGTGACGGTAAGCAAGGGCAGCAGGCGAAGCCCGCCGACCAGAAGATTGCCATTTTCGACGAGGTCGTAGAGGCTGACGGCGGTCGTGTCGAGGCCGGGCAGCACCACGCAGCGGT
>CAYPJN010000586.1:0-1796 GCA_964411055.1 uncultured Lentisphaerales bacterium
CGATGATCTTGCAGAAGACGCACTGCGGATCGGTCATGGCCACCTCCGGCTAGCTGCGGTAGTTCGGGGCTTCCTTGATGATCTTGACATCGTGCGGATGCGCCTCGCGCACGCCGGCGTTGGTGACCCGGAAGAACCGGCCGCGCCGCTGCAGCTCGGCGATCGTGCGGCAGCCGCAGTAGCCGAGCGCCGAGCGCAGGCCGCCGGTGAACTGGGTCATCAGCTTCCGGACCGAGCCGGCCAGCGGCACGATGCCCTCGATCCCCTGCGGCACGAGGTCGTCGGGCTGCGCCGAGGTCTGGCCGTAGCGGTCGCGGCTGCCGGCGCCCTGCTGCATCGCCGCCAGGCTGCCCATGCCGCGGTAGACCACGTACTGGCGCCCCTCGTGCAGGATCTTCTCGCCGGGGCTCTCCTCGGTGCCCGCCAGCAGCGAGCCGAGCATGACCGTGTCGGCGCCGGCGACGATCGCCTTCGGCACGTCGCCCGAATGGCGCACGCCGCCGTCGGCCACAACCGGCACCGATCCCTCGAGCGCCTGCGCCGCCTGGTAGATGGCGGTGATCTGGGGGATGCCAACGCCGCAGACCACGCGCGTCGTGCAGATCGAGCCGGGGCCGATGCCGACCTTGACGGCATGCGCGCCCGCGTCGCGCAGCGCGACGGCCCCCTCGGCGGTGGCGACGTTGCCGGCGATCACGTCGATCTCGGGGTAGTGTGACACCAGCCAGCGGACCATCTCGATGATGCCGCGGGAGTGGCCGTGGGCGCTGTCGACGACCAGGACGTCGACGCCCTGCTCGGCTAGCATCTCGGCCCGTTCGTGGTCGCCACCGCCGATGGCCGCGGCGGCGCGCAGACGGTGTTGGGCGTCGCGCACATAGAGCGGTTGCTTGTTCTCGACGAGGTTCTTGACGTCGGTGAAGCTGTAGAGGCCCACGAGCCGCCCCTGGGTGTCGATTAGCGGCAGCTTGCCGATCTTGTGTCGCATCATAAGGCGGTAGGCGTCCTCGAGCGAGGTGCCCGGGGGCGCGGTGACCGCGGCCGTGGTCATCACCTCGCTGGCGCGCGCTTGGGATCCGCTGGAATAGCGGGCGTCGGACGTGGTCAGGATGCCTACAAGGCGGTCGTGGTCGTCGAGGATTGGGAAGCCACCGAAGCGCAGGCCCTGCTCGCGCCGCACCTCCTGGATGTGGGCGACCGTGTCGGACGCGCGGAAGCAGACGGGATTGAGTATCAGGCCGTTGAGGTGGTTCTTGACCTGGCGCACCTGGCGCGCCTGGTCGGCGGCCTGGAGGTTCTTGTGGATGACGCCGATGCCTCCGAGCATGGCCATGGCTATGGCCATGCCGGACTCGGTGACCGTGTCCATGGCCGCGCTGACGAACGGTGCATTGAGCGTGATGCGGGAGGTAAGGCGCGTGGCGATGGTGGCCTCGGCCGGCAGGAAATCGGCGTATTGCGTCACCAGTGTCACATCATCGAAGGTCAGGCCATCGCAGGGAAACCTTTCCATGAAGGCCGAAATGTCAGGATTGTGATACATGCAGGCTCCGTTCCCGGCGCACGGATGCGCCTTACCCATGATCTTATAACGCATTCCGCCCCGGTGTGGCAAGCGCGAATGCGACAGCGCGAATGCGACAGCACGAATGCGCAGCACGAACGCGCAGTCGCGGGAAATCGGCTACACAGGGGGGCGCGGGAAGCACATGATAGGCGGGCGGAATGCCGATGGGCTCATGGATCAGCGAGAGGCGGGGCTGAAGCCCCTGGACGGCTTCCGCCTGAAGGGAGCG
>CAYPJN010000587.1:0-1794 GCA_964411055.1 uncultured Lentisphaerales bacterium
AGGATTAGGTGCGCAGCGTGTCAGCAAAAGGCAAACGGTAAGAAATCATGAAAGTACCGATCAGTTGGTTGAACGAGTATGTCGACGTCGCGGATGTTCCGGTCAAGGAACTGGCCGACAAGCTGACGTTCGCGGGGGTCGAGGTCGAGGGGATCGAGCAGGTCGGAACCGCGCTGGACGACCATTTCGTCGTGGGCGAGGTTCTCACCTGCGAGCCCCACCCCAACTCGGATCACCTCCATGTCTGTACCGTGGGCGACGGCGCGGAGACGCTGCCGGTCGTATGCGGCGCGCCGAACTGCCGCGCCGGCATCAAGGTTGCCCTGGCGAAGATCGGCGCCGTGATCCCCGAGGGCGGTTTCGCGATCAAGGCCGCCAAGCTGCGGGGCGCCGTTTCGCGCGGCATGCTCTGCTCGGCGCGCGAGCTCAAGCTCTCGGACGACCATTCCGGAATCATGGTGCTCGACGCGTCGCTCGCGCCCGGCACGCCGCTGCGCGCGGTGCTGCCGCCGCCCGAGACCGTGCTCGACCTGGAGATCACCTGGAACCGCCCCGACTGCCTTTCGGTCATCGGCCTGGCGCGCGAGTTCGCGGCCCTGCTGGGGCGTCCGCTCCGGCTGCCCGCCGTTGATTTCGAAACCGCCGGCGATCCGGTGGAGCGGCTCGCCGCCGTGCGCGTCGAGGCCCCCGCCCTCTGCCCGCGCTACACCGCCCGCGTGCTGACGCAGGTGCAGGACGGGCCCTCGCCGGACTGGATGCAACGCCGCCTCGAACAGTGCGGCATCCGCCCGCTGGGCCTGATCGTCGACGTGACCAACTACGTGATGCTCGAATGCGGCCAGCCCCTGCACGCCTTCGACCACACGCGGCTCGCCGACCGCACGATCATCGTCCGGCAGGCCCGCACGGGCGAACGCATCCGCACGCTGGACGGCGTCGACCGCGCGCTGGAGGCGTCGATGCTGGTCATCGCCGACGCGCACGAGCCGGTCGCGGTCGCCGGGGTCATGGGCGGCGCCGGCAGCGAGATCGCCCCCGGCACCACCACGGTGCTGATCGAGAGCGCCCTCTTCGCGGCGCCGTCCATCAAGACGACGGCCACAACCCTCGCGCTGCGCTCCGAGTCGTCGCACCGCTTCGAGCGCGGCGTCGATCCCGGCCTGGCCGACTGGGCCAGCCGCCGCGCCGTCTCTCTGCTGGCGCGCCATGGCGGCGCGTGCGTGGCCCCCGGGGTCATCGATGTCGACCACCGGCTGCCGCCGCAGGCACCGGTCACGCTGCGCTTCCGGCGCGCGCGGGAGGTCATCGGCCTGCCGCTGGCGCCGGAGACCATGACGAAGCACCTGGCCGCGCTCGGGCTGCAGCCGACGGCCGCGGACGCCGAGGCCGCGACCTTCGCCATCCCTTCCTGGCGTCTCGACCTCGAGTGCGAGGCCGACCTGATCGAGGAGATCGCCCGCCTGCACGGCCTCGACCAGCTGCCCGACCTGACGCCCCTGGCCATGGCCGTGCCCGGCGTGGACGATGCGGCCGTGCGGGCCGTCGCGCTCTGCCGCCAGACGCTGCTGGGCTTCGGCCTCTCGGAGGCCATGCACTACAGTTTCCTCTCGGCCGGCGAGCTGGACAACTTCGGCGCG
The DNA here is from genome assembly GCA_964411055.1 of uncultured Lentisphaerales bacterium. GTDB lineage: Bacteria > Verrucomicrobiota > Kiritimatiellia > RFP12 > JAAYLN01 > JAAYLN01. Next base: position 1,638 of record CAYPJN010000587.1, read on the forward strand.
GAGGGGCGGGAGCGCCGCCTCGTGCTGCCGAACCCGGTCAGCGCCGACTACGCCGTGATGCGCGATTCGCTCCTGCCGCAGCTGGCGCAGTCGCTCGGGCGCAACTTCGCGCGGCAGGTGGAGGCGCCGGCTCTCTTCGAGATCGGCCGCGTCTTCG
>CAYPJN010000588.1:0-1793 GCA_964411055.1 uncultured Lentisphaerales bacterium
GCATCCACTATTGTGGATCGCACCCGCTTTAGGCTGTCGCGGCGCTTTAGGCTTGCCAGGGCGGCGGCGCTTTCGGTAAGATCATCGCTTCACTGGAGATAGAAGCACATGGCAGTCACGATTAGACTCAGCAGGACCGGCTGCAACAATGCGCCGTCGTACCGCGTGATGGTGGCGGACTCCCGCTCGCCGCGCGACGGACGGTTCATCGAGATCGTCGGTTCCTACGACCCCAAACGCAAGGGCGAGAACTACACACTGGACCTGGATCGCATTGGATACTGGCAGGGGCAGGGCGCGAAGGTCTCCGAGACCGTCGCCAGCCTGCTGCGGCGCGCCCGCAAGGCCGCTCCCGCCAGCGCCGAGGCGTGACTGGCCGGGGGCCGCCGTGAGCGCTGAACCGCTGCAGATCGACGTCGTCACGCTCTTTCCGGCGATGTTCAAGGGGTTCAGCGAGGAGAGCATGATGCGCCGTGCCGTCCGGCTCGGCGCGGTCAGGATTCAGGTGGTTGATCTGCGGGATTTCGCCCAGGATGCGCGCCGGACGGCCGATGACCGGCCCTACGGCGGCGGCCCGGGGATGGTGATGAAGCCGGAGCCGATCTTCGAGGCGGTCGAGGCGTTGCGGACGCCCGGCGCGCGCGTGGTGCTGATGACCCCGGCGGGGAAGCCGTTCAACCAGGCGCGGGCGCGCCGCCTGGCCCGCGAGCGGCACCTCATACTGGTCTGCGGACACTACGAGGGGATCGACGAGCGCGTGCGGCAGGCGCTGGCGACGGACGAGCTGTCGATCGGCGACTACGTGCTGACGAACGGCACGCTGCCCGCGGCGGTGGTGGTCGATGCGGTGGTGCGCCTGCTGCCCGGGGTCCTGGGCGGCGGCGAGGCGGCCACGCGGGACGAGTCCTTCACGGACGCCCTGCTGGAGCATCCGCAGTACACGCGGCCGCCGGAGTACCGGGGCATGCGGGTGCCGGCGCTGCTGCAAGGCGGCGACCACGCGGCCGTGGCCGCCTGGAAGCAGACGGCCGCCGCGCGGCTGACCGCGCGGCGGCGGCCGGATTTGATGCCGGGGCGCCGGGACGGCGCCGATGGCGGACGCGGGGCGGGTGACGGGCACGCGGATACGCGTGCCGATGGAAGTATTTGAAGAGGAGAAGAAGCCATGTTGGGCAAACTTATCGACAAGATCAACGCTGAAGGACTCAAGGGCGATGTGCCCCCCTTCAAGGTGGGTGACGCGGTGCGCGTGCACGTCAAGATCAAGGAAGGCGACAAGGAGCGCGTCCAGGTCTTCGCCGGCACCGTGCTGGCCCGCGACGGCGCCGGCAGCACCGAGACCTTCACCGTCCGCCGCGTCTCCTTCGGCGTCGGCGTGGAGAAGGTTTTCCCCGTGCATTCGCCCTACCTGCAGAAGATCGAGGTCGAGCACTCGTCGCATGTGCGCCGGGCCAAGCTCTACTACCTGCGCAACCTCGGCGGCAAGAAGGCCCGCCTGCGCGAAATCAAGGCCTGAGCCGGGCACGGCTCGACGGGGAGGCCGGCGTGCTGACCTTCGAGCATGACTACTGGCGGGCGCATCCCGCCGGGATCCTGGCCGGCGTCGACGAGGCGGGACGCGGCCCCCTGGCGGGGCCGGTCCACGCCGGCGCGGTCGCCATCCGCCGCGAGGCGGTCGACGCGCTCTATGATGGTCCGCTCGCGGCCCTTACCGACAGCAAGCGCTTGACGGCGTCCAGCCGCGAGCGCTTTTTCGCGTTTCTGGAGTCGCACGCGGCCATCCGCATCGGCAT
>CAYPJN010000589.1:0-1789 GCA_964411055.1 uncultured Lentisphaerales bacterium
TCCTGCAGCAACTGCCGGAAGAGCACGTGGTAGTCGGCCGTGCCCGCGACGATCTCGCGGTAGGCCTTGCCCGTCTTGAGGAATCGGCAGACATCCTCGAAGGTCCCGGCCCCGCCGTAGAACCGCCGCGCCAGTTCCTTCTCGTAGCCGCCGATCTGCGCGTAGAACCCGGAGCCGTTCAGGGCGGCTCGCAGTTCGTTGCGAGTGCGGGGACGCACCCCGCCGGGCTCGTCGATCAGAAAGGGAATCTCCTCCAGCGGCCCCTCCCGGATCACGCCCCAGCGCTCGACGGACTCCTCCATGCTGTGCGTGGAGAGCCCGATGGCCAGCGTCACTGGGCGCCCGCCGCGTCCGGCCAGTTCGAGCGCGGCGTAGCTCGTGCCGCCGTTCGGATTGAGCGCGCCGGTCTCGATGTTGTAGCGCATGACGACGCCCCGCACGCTGCGGCCGCCCGTCTTCTCGCGGCCGATCACGCGCGCGGCGGCGTTGAACTCCATCGAACTCCCGGCGGTCAGGACATAGTGTACCGCATCCAGCACGGTCGTCTTGCCCGAACCGTTGTCGCCCAGAAGGAAGAGATGTCCGCCGTCGGGGACGATGATCGTCTCGTTGACGAAGTTGTGAAAATTGATCAGTCGGATCTTGGCGATCGTGTAGTTCATGACGGCTCGCCCTCGGCAACCGGACGGCTCAGGCGGTGGACGTTGTAGTGCCAGAGGGCGGGAAGGGCTTCGAAGATGGTGTCATCGTATTCGACCGGCTCGTCGGCGGGCGGATCGAGACGCTCGATGAAACGGTATTTTTCAAGCTGAGGCATGATGGGACGGAGGGCCTTCACGCGCACGAAATCCTCGCTGTAGGTCTCGGCCTGCCCGGGATACAGGTCATGGAAACGGCCATGGGCGTAATGGAGAAAATCGCCGAAGCGGAAACGGAGATTCTCGGCGTCCTCGACGCTGGCGGACTCACGCTCCTGCAGATCCTCAAAAAACTCGAGGAGCAGCATGAAGGCGATGCATTCGTCACGCTTCGTGAAGTTGAACAATTCGCGGTTGCCGGGCGTGATGCGCGGATTGAACCAGTCCGGCTTGTAGAGGCGTGCACACTTGGCGTCGAGCGCCAGCTCCCAGTTGAAGTGCGTCTTGAAGAAGTCGGCGAACTCCCGCTGGTGGCGGCGGAGGAAGAAAAAGAGGTCCTCGTCGTCCGACTTGTAGAAATAGGGACTTTCGAGCAGGATGTTCAGAGCCGCCTGCACGCGGCCCGGATGCTGTTGCAGCAGGTTGGTCATGAATGTCTTTCTTTCCCCGATCATCCGCCTGGCGGTGAACCCGCTGCGGGTTCACCGTTCGAGTCAACAGCCGTGTTCGCCTTCCTCATTCCGCTGACAAGCGCGGGTGACCAGCAGTTCGCGGAAGGCCAGCGCCTGCCCGGCGGCATGGACCTCGACCGGCGTGGCCTCCGGGGTCAGCGCGAAGCCGATCTTGCGGAGGCGGGCGCCCTGCCCCAGCAGCCCCTGGCGCGAAAGCTCGATCAGATTCGCGAAGTCGGCGTATTCCGCGAAGGTTCCGGTGGAGGCGGGAACCGGCTGCGCGGCCGACGGCGCCAGGCCGGCGCGCCGCATCCAGTCCTGCAGGCGGCGCAGGCGCTCGTCTTCGAGCGACCGCACGGGCTGGCCGCCGGCCGCTTTCTTGTCCGCCAGGTAATCCGAGGCCTGCACGCGGGCGCGGTACTTCTCCCAGCGCGGCTCGGGTGGGTCGGCGTTCTCGGTTTCGCTCCAGAAGTGCATGTC
>CAYPJN010000590.1:0-1779 GCA_964411055.1 uncultured Lentisphaerales bacterium
ATAGTACACGCCGCGGCCGCCGTGGCAGGCGCCGTAGTAGATTGGCGACGAGACCGCGCCGGGGCCGTTCTGCTTGGCGTAGCCGAGCCCATCGACGTTGATCTGGCCGCCGGCCGCGATGGTCATGTCGCCGCGCACGGCGAGATTCAACTTGTATCTATCGTCGTACGTGTTCGCGGTGTGTTTGGCGGCGCCGCCGCTGGCGACAGTGAGATTTCCGGTAAAGATCACGGGGAAGTCGGCGATCAGCGTGGCGCCGCTGCCGAGCGTGACGGACGACGATGTGACGGTGAGATTGGTGTACTGCGCGGCGGCGATGTCGTCGTCGGTCGCGTAGAGGATGATGTCGTTGAAGGTGAAGTCGTCGTCGACGTGCATCGCGGAGCCCGCGTACAGCTTGATCTGCCGATCCGTCGTGCCGCCGCCCATGAACGTCGTGCCGCGGAGGTCGATGGTTGTCCCGGTACGGACATAGATCCTGACCTTGTTCGTGGTCACCAGCGTGTCGCCGGGATGGAAGGTCGCGTCGCCGCCGGAAAACTCGACATAGGCGTTGTTCTTGAGCACATAGCTCTTCGGGCCGAAGCCGGCGTCCTGCTCGTCGAGGAGGATGCGGGTCTTAAACGCCTCGCTCGTGCCGGTTTCGTTTCCGTCGACGACCAAGATGCCGCCGCCGCGTCCGTCGGCGGCCGTCTCGTAGTAGACCGTTCCCGCGACGCCGCGCTGCGCGTTTCCGGTCCAGGAGCCGACGGCCCGCGCCGAACCCGCAAAGCCGCTGAAGTCGGTCGCCGGGCCGGTCTGCACGAGTGCCACACGCCCGCCGGCGCCGTAATAGCCGCTTGTGACATAGCTGCCGACCGCGCTGACCGAGCCCGTGCCGGCGATGGAGTCGGCGGTCAGCCAGACGCTGCCGCCGGAAGCGCCGTAATACGACTGGATTGTCCCGCTGACATATTTCGTGCCGTCGGCGTCGATGCTGCCGTCGACAACCAGCGCGCCAGCGACGTTGACGAGTATGGCGCCTCCGCCGCACTGACTGTAGCCTTTGCTGCCCGATCCGAGGTTGACCGGCGAGCAGATCGAACCGTAGCACGGCGCGCTGCCCGCGAAGGAGGCGCGGTCGCCCTCCCCTCCGTGCCCGGCGCCGCCGTGGGCGGAAGTGGGCGTTCCCGGGCCCCTGCCCACGTCGTAGCCACGGCCGGTTGTGCTGATCCTCGCCGCCGCGCCGACGGTCATGTCGCCGCCGACGGTGACGCGCAGACGGTATGTCTCGGCCGAGGAGTTGTCGTGGTGCGTCCAGACGCCGGAGTTGAGGAGGCAGTTCCCGTTGATGACGAAGTTCGTGAAGCCCGAAGCGCCGTAGCGCGTGGCAATGGTGACGGTGCCGGTGTATCCGTCCTGCGTCCAGGAGCCGACCGCCACGTCGAGATCCCAGGTCATGTTCGACGAGGACGAGGCGTCGAGCAGCACCGTGTCGCCGGCGCCGGGCGCCACGTTCCCCTCCCAGTTGTTGCCGTTGGATGCCAGGGCGTTGCCGCCGCCGCCGGTCCAGGTGATTGCCTGCGCGGAGAAGGGCGACAGCGCCGCGACCGCACAGAAAACCGCGAGCGAGCAGTTGAATGCGCTGGACAATTTCATGGAATGGCTCCCCATACACAATCTATCCGATAAGCTGCATTTTACGCGCCCGCGCAGGAAGACACAAGCTATTTTGGGGATGCGCCTGTAATCGGCTAGCCACAGGGGGGCGCGCGGGGGGCGCATGGAGGAGCGGGCGGG
>CAYPJN010000591.1:0-1779 GCA_964411055.1 uncultured Lentisphaerales bacterium
GTTCTTCGGCGCCGCGCCGGAAGTCCAGGCCAGTCGTCGCGCCTGCTCGAAGATCGCCTTGCCGGAGAAGCCCTCCGGCAAAATAGGCCAGCCGGTCAGGTCGAGGCTGTCGAAGACGGCCGGAGCGAGATATTCCGTCCCGTCCGGTTCGAGCAGCGGCAGCCGTCCCTCCTGGCCGGGCCTTATGCCGCGCTCGTCGAGCAGCGCCGCGAGGTCGCGCCGACTGCGGGAGCGTTCGGCGTATAGGGTTGCGAAGTCGATTATGCGCAGCCCCGGGCGGCGCGCGAGCCAGTCCAGCGCGCCGCGCACGCGCGACTTGGCGGCCTCGATCTCGCCGGCGGAGCGCAGCGGCGCCGGCGGGCACTCCCCGGGGGGCACGAAGCGGCCATGGTAATAGGCCGCGTCGTAGAAACGGCGCGTGACCAGCATGTTCGGGTGCGTGAATAGCGTCACGACGCCGTCGTCGCCGGCGGCCTCCGCCAGCCTCCCGAAGGTGGCCCGGAAGCGTTCCTCGGCGCCGGAGTCCGGGGTGTAGAGCATGTCGAACTCCAGGTCGTAGCGCACGTTGAGCAGTCCAGCGTACCAGAACGGATACCCGGCGGCGGGGCTGAAGGGTGCATCGCAGAAGATCTTGACGCCCATGGCCGCATGGGCCAGGAGCGTCGCCGGCGCCCACGAGGATCCGGGCTTGCAGAACGAGACGGGCACGCGCCCGAACGCGCCCAGGATCGCCTGCATGCAGGGCGCCTCGTTACGCCAGACCCAGGCCAGCCCCTCCTCGAGATCCAGCCCCTCCAGTGCGGCGGCGTGTGTCGGCGGGACGGAGTGCAGGTCCGTGTGCGTGCCGATCTCGTGGCGCGCCAGCGCCGCCAGGATGTCGTGCCGCTCCTCCCGCAGCAGCCGCCGCACCACCTCGCCAACCATCTGGAACGATCCGCGCCAGCCGCGGGCCGAGAGCTCGTCCGCCCACCACCCTGCGGCGTCTAGCGCCTCCGGCGTGGCGAAATCCTCGGTGTCGAACGATATTACAAGATCCATACCCATCGCTCACAATGGCAGATTCCAGTCCCGGACCGCGCCGGCATACGCCTCGCGCAACGGCGCCAGGCGGGTGTGCAGGTACTCGTCGATCCACATCGTCTCCACCCGCCCGGCGAGGGCGCGGCGCACTTTCTCCTCGGCCTCGCTACCGGTTCTCATGATGTTTCCCGCATAGCGTAGCGTCGGCAGTGCCAGCGCCGCATGGCCGCGCGGCGCGAAGCGAGTGTGAAGCGCGTAAAGCTCCAGCAGATTCCGGCACTCCTCCCATCCGTTCCGGCGCACGGCGGCCAGCAGACGCATGGCCTCGCGGCACTCGCGGAAACGGGCGCCTTCGCCGATCGCATCAAGCGCGGCCGCGGCGGCCTCGGCCCCGCCGGCCAGCGGCTGGCCGTCGTGCAGCAGGACGCCGACGGCGACGAGCGCGTCGAGCGCGGACTCCAGCGTCTCGCAAGGCGCCGATAACGTGCTGTAGCGCCCCCAGCCGGTGGCGACGAGCCCCTTCATGCCGAACCGCTGCGCGACCTCCACCCAGGCCGCCGCGTTGGCCTGGCGGCGCTCGATGTCGGGCAGGTCCGCGCTCATCCCGTCGGCGCCCTTGAAGGACGTCGCGCCCCAGAGGGCGAGGCCGAGATCGCGGAAGCGGCGGATGTGCCGTGAATTGAAATGGTGGGGCGTGGTGTCGGGGTGCCCGTTGTAGCCCCAGACCATCAGGTCGCAGCGCGGCGCCAGCGCGCGCAG
>CAYPJN010000592.1:0-1777 GCA_964411055.1 uncultured Lentisphaerales bacterium
TCTTCTCGGTGCTGATCTCCGTGATCCTCTGCTGGGTACGGGCGCGCGGCAGCCTCATGTTCCTGCACCGGATCCACCACCCCAACGCCCCCATCCGCGAGGCGTGGCAGGCGGCCGGCGCGGCCGGCGCGCGGGAGCTCTTCTGGTGGCGTCTCGCGCTGGGGGCCTGCGGCTGGCTGGCCCTGCTGTCACTTGGCGGAGGCGCCGCGGTCTCGCTCGGACTCGCCCTGTTGCGCAGCCGCGACTGGGCCGGCATCGGCGCGGCTATCACCCTGCCTTGGGCCATGCTGTGGGGCGGCGGGCTGGCCTTCCTGCTCCTCGTCTGGGGCACGCTCAAGTCGCTGGGCTTCCACTTCATGGAGCCCTGCCTCTACCGCGACCGCGAAGGCGTCTGGGAGGCCTGGCGGCGGGTCTGGGAGCTCTGCCGCGACCATCCGCTGGCGGTCATGCGCTTCTACATGCTGCTGACGCTCCTCATCCTGGCGGGCGCCGCCGTGCTGGCGGGCTTCGTCTTCTGCTCCTGCTGCCTGGGCCTGCTGCTGCTGGTGCTGCCCGTCGTGGGCGCCGTGACGATGCTGCCGCTGCTCTGGCTGCACCGCGGCTTCGGCGCGGCGTTCGTCGGCTCCGGGGAGTAAGGCCGGTGCCGGCGCGGCGTCCAGCGTTCATCGGCGCGGTGGGCTTTGTCGCCGGCACGCTGGGCGGCATCCACTGGGGCGATGCGCACCGCGGCGCCTGGGCCGCGCTGGCGGTACTCCTGCCGCTGGCCCTCCTCCTGCGGCCTCACCGCGCGCGCCTCTGGCTGCGCTGCGGCGCCTGCCTATTCCTGGGCTGGGCGCTGGCCACGCGCCCCGGCGAGCGCCTGCGCGCGTGCCGCGCGCGGCTGGAGGCCGCGACCGGCACCGGGGAGCGACTGACTGTGCGCGGCGAGGTGGCCGGTGTACCGCGGCAGGTCCCGGCCTCGCGCGGCGAGACCTGCCACCGCTTCACGCTGACGCGGCTGGAACTCGTGGAGCACGGCCGCCGCGCGCCGCTCCCGCGCGCGGCCATCTCGGTCCACTGGTACACCCCGGCAGGCCGGGACGCGCGGCACCCGGCGCCGCGCACGGGCGAGCGCTGGGAGATGACCGGGCGGGTGCTCTATTCGCGTCGGGCGATCTTCGGCGCCGGCGGCGCGGGCCGCTCGCAGGCCATCCGCCACCTCCTGGTCTCGCGGTCGAGCGCCTCGGAGCGCGCGCCGCTTCCACTGGCCGGCTGGCGCGCCTGGCTCGAGGCGCGCCGCCACGCGGCTGCGGCGCGGCTGGCCGCCGGCATCGCGGCGCATCCCGACGAGACGCGGCTGATCCAGGGCATGATGCTCGGCTACCGCAGCGCCATCCCGCGCGCCTTGAACCGCGCCTTCCGCGACTCCGGCACCATACACATCATCGCCATCTCGGGACTGCACGTGGTCGTCATCGCCGCCCTGCTCTCCATGGCCGCCGCGCGCCTGGGCGTGCCGCGCCCCTTCTGGATCTTGCCGATAGCGCCGGTCCTCGCGGCCTACGTCGTGGCCACCGGCGCCCAGCCCAGCGCCCTGCGCGCGGGCCTCATGGCCGCGCTCTACCTGCTGGCGCCGCTGCTCGGCCGGCGACCCGACACGCTGACGACCCTCGCCGCCAGCGCCGTGATGCTGCTGCTCGTCAATCCGCTGCAGATACTGGACCTGGGATTCGTCCTCTCCTTCATGATGGTGCTGGGGCTGATCATCCTCGCCGGGCCGGCGGGCCGCCTGACGCGC
>CAYPJN010000593.1:0-1774 GCA_964411055.1 uncultured Lentisphaerales bacterium
CGACGGCCTCTCCACCTACGACGAGGTGATGATCCACGGCACCGATCCCCGGCTGGCCGACAGCGACCACGATGGCAGCGGCGATCCGGATGAACTGGCCGTCGGCACCGACCCGCGCAACCCCGACGTCGACGGCGACGGCCTGGCCGACGGCATCGATCCCCAGCCGTTTGTCTGGAACGATCCCGATGCCGACGCCGACAACGACGGCTATCCCCTCTGGCAGGAACTGCTCTACGGAACCAGCGACACGGTTTCCGGCGACGTGGCCCAGCTTCTGGCAGAAGGCGCGCGCAGCGTCACCTTCACCATTGCAGGCACTCCCGGCCCCGGCACAATGCTGACCCTCGCCGGCTACCCCCTGCTGCTGGCGGGGCGGACAACGTTCAGCCTCGATCTGGCCGACGGTTCGGTCATCCCCCTCGCGCTCGACAACGCTCCCGGCGTTTCCGTCGCGGTCACCTCGCCCGATTGCATCGTCCTGATGGAACGCACCGGCGGACTGGCTCCCGGGGAAACGGGTGCCGGCACCGCAATCCTGGTGCTGCCGGTCATCACAATCGGTTCCAACGGGACGATCTGCCTGCACGCGGTCAACCAGACGATCGCCGCCACCGTCACGGCCTACCTTCCGGGAATCTACGACTGGGTGTGGGATGGCGGCGGCAACTTCGGCGGCCACAGCCCCGTGATCTCATCAGCGGGCATACCGCCGGGCGGAATCACGGTGGCATTCTGGCCCGACGACGGCAACGGGGGTTGCTGCGAGGCGAGCGCGACGGTCAACCAGTGCCACCGGATCTATTGCGAGCACGGCCTGCCGGCCTGCGAATGCGGCCTCTGCACGGGCGGCAGTTCCGAGGCGTGGTGCTCGCTGCACGACCAGTGGAAGTGCCTCTGCGCCTGCCTGACGATGGGTGGCGGCGGGATGCTGGCCCCCGGCGCCGAGACCGTTTGCACGGTCGGCGACGAAAACGACACCTGTGTGAATCATGTGCATCAGACCCCCTGTTGCAACTGTCCCGAACATGCCGGTTGGTCATGGCCGGAAGCCAAGACCAACGTCCTGCGCCAAATCTCATCGCGGCTTGAAGTGCGCCTCGACGGCGTCGCCGTCGGGGTCGGGCAGAAGCTGAGCGAGCCGACACCCCTTACGGTCAAGGTCGCGCAGCTCAGCGTGGCCTTCAATGACGCGCGTATCGTCGCCAGCCACGAGCTGCACCCGGACGACACGGTGACCTCGGCCTGGACGGTGGCGTCCATCGGGCTTGAGCCCGCGGCGTATGCCGCAGGGCGCTACCCGATCCGCGGCGGCACCGATTGCGTCACGCGGGTTACGATTCGCACCGATTCGGCGCTGACCGAAGGCGCCCTGCGGCTCGACGCCGGTTCCGGCGGTCTTCGCTTCAGCGCCACGGAAGGCGCGCCCTGGGCCGACGCGCAGGCGCTGCGAAACGACACGCCGCCCGCCTCGGTCGGCGCCAGCCGCGACTTCTGGCTGGGGGCGTCAACGGGCGGTTCGCACACGCTGGCCTACTCGCTGCGCACGCCCCAGGGGGCGGCCTGTCTCTCGACCAATCTCGCTATCGAGGCCATCGTCGCCAAGTTGGCCACGAACGTCTACTACGCCGCCCATGGCGACACCGGCGGGATACTCGTCGGCCTCTCATCCGCCAGTCACGATCCAGCGGGATTCACGCTGAAACTCGACGGCGCGGCCTGCGCCGACGGCCAGCCGCCCTGGCAGGTGGCCGTCAGCAACCTCGCCGCCGGA
>CAYPJN010000594.1:0-1772 GCA_964411055.1 uncultured Lentisphaerales bacterium
AGATTGGACTGCGCGGGGGGGCGCCGGCCAGCACGAGTTCCAAGTCCGGATGGGCGGCGCGCAGCGCGATCCAGGCGCGCCGGATGCCGTCGGGGTTCTTGCGCGGGGAAGGGTCGCCGACGGAGAGGAGGAAGCGGGCAGGGAGGCCGTAGCGCGCGCGGAGGCGGTCCTGTTCTCCGGGAGACGCGGGTTTGAAGTAGGCCGGAGCGACGCCGAGCGGAATGACGTGGGTCTTGGCGGCGGCTTCGGGAAAGCGCGCGGCGAGGACGTCGCGCGTGGCGCGCGAGGGGACGAGGATGGCGGCGGCGCGGCGGATGGAGCCGGGCAGGCGGGCGCGGTAGTGGAGGCGGTTGACCAGGGTGCAGTAGCGCGGGTGGGTGTAGACGTGCAGGTCGTAAAGCGAGAGTACGAGGGGGCAGACAAGGCGCGGCGGCGAGACGTAGGCGGGGGCGTGGAAGAGGTCGATGCCCGCACGGCGCGCCTGGCGCGGCAGGAGGGTCAGCTCGTGGAAGATGCGTCCGGCGCGCGCGCGGCACCAGGCGGGCGCGGTCAACGCCGCCGCGGCGCCGGCCGCGAGGGCGGCGGCCGCGGCGCCCGGCGGCAGCAGCAGGCGGTAGTCGTAGGTCTTGCGCGCCAGGAGCGCCCGCGCCAGTTCCGCCACGCTCTTCTCGACGCCGGAGAAGGGCGGGCGGAGCACGAGGGCGCTATAGGCTATCGTCGGCATCGTCGGCACCGTCGGCGGGCGCCGGGGCGAGGGAGTCGAGCTGTCCCTCGTAGATGTGGCGGCGGATCTTCTGGATGGAGGTACGCTCGAGCGGCTCGCGACGCACCTCGACCTTGCGGGGGTGCTTGTAGTCGGCCAGCTTCTGGCACTGCTTGCGGACGATGGCGCGGGTGCGCTTCTCGATCTCGGGCCAATCGGGATTGCCGGCGTCGACGGACTTGAAGTTGTCGAGGTTGGGTACGACGATGGCGCCGACCTTCTCGCCCACCTCGCCCTTCTCACGGTAGCCGATGACGACGACGTCGAGGATGCGGGGGTCGCGCCCGATGCAGACCTCGACCTCCTCGGGATAGATGTTCTTGCCCTCGCGGTTGACGATCAGCGCCTTCTTGCGCCCGCGGATCGAGAGGTGCCCGTCCTTGTCCTGCGATGCGAGGTCGCCGGTGCGCAGCCAGTCGCCGTCGAAGGCCTCGGCGGTGGCCTCCGGCTGGTTCAGGTAGCCCTGGGTGACGATCGGGCCGCGCACCTGCAGTTCGCCGACGCCGTTCGCGTCGGCGTCGGCGATGCGCACCTCGATGTTCGGCAGCGGCAAGCCGATGGTGCCGGGGCGGATGTTGTCGAGCGTGGTGACGGAGACGACGGGCGAGGCCTCGGTTAGGCCGTAGCCCTCGATGATCGGCAGGCCGAGCTTGCGCATGCCGACGAGGATCTTCTTCGAGCAGGGCGCGCCCCCGACGACGATCAGGCGCAGCGCGCCGCCGAGGTTGCGGCGCACGCCGCGCGCGACGAGCGACCGCAGCCCCAGGAGGATCAGGAGCTGAGCCGGCAGGCTGCGCCGGATGTTCTTGACGATCTTGGCGTACATCTTCTCGACCAGCAGCGGCACCGCCATCAGCACGGTGGGGCTGAAGCGCTTCAGGTCCTCGCCGACGTTGCGCAGGTTGGAGACGAACTGCATGCGCGCCCCGATGCACAGCGGGACGACGAAGTTGGCCGTGAAGGAGAAGGAATGGAAGAGCGGCAGCACGATCATGAAGCGGTCGTCGCT
>CAYPJN010000595.1:0-1770 GCA_964411055.1 uncultured Lentisphaerales bacterium
CGATTACGTCGTTGACCAGAACTTCAAGGCTTACGCCACGTTTACAGCGAAAGCTTATACTGTGAACCAGGCTCTGGTGGGCGACGTCACCTCGACGGTCGCAGAGGAGAACACGACGGTCTATGAGGGCGACGACTTCGTCGCCACCTACACGGCGACCAGCGGCTGGATCAGCAGCATCTACACCAACGGCGCCCCGGCCTACGACTGCAGCGCCAAGCCGACGCAGGTGGTCTTCTCGCTCACCGGCATCGCGTGCGACATAGACATCGTCGTGGCGACATCCGAGGCGCGTCCGGACGTCGACGCCTGGTACGTGAATCCCGGCCTGACGGCCGACTTCGCCCAGGTGGGGGCCACGACGGACGACGGCTGCGCCGGCTTCCACTGGGGCCTGGACGCCACGGACGACTTCCTGGCCGCGCCGCTCCACTTCACCGGGCAGAACACGACGCTCTACTCCGTGGAGACGCTGGAGGCGGGCAGCAGCAGCGCCGTCGGCACCTACACCGCCAACACGCTCTTCAGCGCCGACGTGCGCGGCGCGGCGGTCTCCAAGACGCTCAACGTCCACCTGGTCGGTTCGGCGCTCAACGCCAGTGGCGTCCTCAGCCTCCCGCTGAATACGGCGGACTTCGGCCCGAACACCAACGCGTTCAGGATCTGGACCGACAACGGGGTGACGCCCGACGCGATGGACTTCACGGCCGACGGCCAGTACCTCTATGCCAACGGGTACCAGCCCAGCGCCGGACGCAACTACATCTACAAGTACCGGGTGCTCAACGGCCTCAAGTCGTCCGGCACCAACCTGGTGCTCGAGGCGACCTGGACGGTCGGGAGTCGCGTCCGTGACATGACCGTCGCGCGCCTGGGCGGCAAGGACATCGTCTACATCAACGCCGAGGGCGCCCTGTACGTGCTTGACACCTCAAAACCCGATGCTGCGACTTCGCTGGGCGTCTCGGCCGGCAACACCTATGCCAACCTCACGGTGGCCGGCATCGGCGCGGGCACGCCGCACCTATACGTTTTGGGTTCGGATCCTGCCGTGCTCAACGTCTACACCATCAAGGGAGACTTCACGTTGGAGACGACGCCCTTCAAGAGCTACACCGGGGCAGAGCTCGGCGCGATCTGCGGATATGCGACCGTCGGTGCTGGCGGCACCGGCGCGGCAGTCGCGGTCACGGACGACGAGGCGACGCTCTTCCTGGGCGCCAACGTCACGGACCTCCCCGACCGCCTCATCGTCATCCGCAGCGTGCCGGTCTCCTACCCGGACTGGATCTTGAACTGCGGTCTCGAGGGCGAGGATCTCGCGGCGATGCAGGGCAAGTATGACACCTGGGCAGCATGGCAGACGGTGACCGACCTGATGACGACGGACTACAGCGCCCAGTTCCTGATGAACGCTGACGCCGAGGCGGTCGTGGCCCTCACAATCACGAACATCACGCTGAGCGCCCAGGGCAACGTCACCCTGGCGATCGAGGGTACCGCGGATGCCGTAACGCTGGATCTGGCCTACATCAACGGCGTTCTCTACCTCAGCACGGCGACCGATCTGGCCGGTTCCTGGACAGGCAAGACCTTCGGCACCGTCCCGTCCAACATCGGCATCGACGGCATCGCCGTGCCTGTGTTCGGCGGCGCCAACGGCTTCTTCTTCAGGGCCGAGGTCGGCTACGCGGCGCCGGCGGGCAGCACCGAGCTGACGGCTCCCGACGAATAGGCCCGGCCGCAGGCCATCCTTGTAGAGGCGTCCCG
>CAYPJN010000596.1:0-1767 GCA_964411055.1 uncultured Lentisphaerales bacterium
TCATCGACACGACCGGCGATTCGCTCTCGCGGCGCGGCTACCGCCTCTGGCCGGGGCCGGCGCCGATGCAGGAGACCCTGGCCGCCGCCTGCGTGATGGCGACCGGGTGGGATTGGCACGCGCCCTTCGTGGTCCCGATGTGCGGCAGCGGCACGCCGGCCATCGAGGCGGCGCTGATCGCCAAGCACCGTGCGCCCGCGTTGCGGCGCGACCGGTTCGCCTTCATGGCGCTCCGGGGCTATTCCGATCCGGCGGAACCGGACGGGGCGCCCGCCGACTGGTGGCGCGCCGAACGCGCCGCCGCCGTAGCCGCCGAGCGTCCCGACGCCGAGGTGCCGCCGGTGGTGGCGACCGACCATGCGCCCGAGGCGGTGCGGCACGCGCGCGAGAACGCCCGCCAGGCCGGGGTGGAGGGCTTTATCCGTTTCTCAGTCTGCGATTTTGCGGCTACGCCGCTGCCGCCGGGCCGCGGCATGGTCTTCCTCAATCCCGCCTATGGCGAGCGTCTGGGCGAGGTCGAGGCGCTGGTGCCGGTTTACCGCCGCATCGGCGACTTCTTCCGGGGACTGACCGACTACCGCGGTGGCGTGCTGACGGCGAGTCCCCGCCTGGCGCGGGAACTGGGTCTGCGCGATGGCAAGCAGTTCCCCTTCTTCAACGGCCCGATCGAATGCCGGTTGCTTATGAGTTGCAAAATGTAAAACCTAAGATTTGCAATTTGAGACTCGAATGCTAAAATATGAATATGAAGACAATTACCGTCAGAGAAATGAAGGCTCATTGGGCCGAGGTTGAGTCGCAAGTCCAGGCCGGAGAAGTCTTCCACGTTCTTAACCGCGGGAGGCCAACCGTGCGCATAGTGGCGGCACAGCCGCGGCGGGTACTGAAGTGGGACAACCATCTGGCCACGGCGGTAAAGGGGGCAGGGAAATCCGCCGAAGAGACCGTGCGCGCGGACAGGGAGGGACGGTGGTGATCTATCTCGATACCAGCGCATTGCTGAAGCTCTACATTCATGAAACCCATTCCGAGGCTGTCCAGGAATGGGTCGAAGGTCAGGACGCCCCGTTGCCGGTCTGGGATTTGCAGCAGATGGAGTTGAAGAACGCGCTGCGGCTCAAGGTTTTCTGGGGCGACATCTCCGTGACGCAGGCCGACCGCCTCATCCAGTTGTTCGATCAGCGCCTGCGTCGGGGGCAGTACTTCTACCCGGAGATCGACAAGGCCGGGCTTCGCGCATCCTTCCAAGAATTGAGTCGCGTAACCATGCGCCTCGGATGCCGGACCATGGACATTCTCCATGTTGCGTGTGCGATGCAGATTGACCCAAAGGCCTTTGTCACTTTTGACGCGCGCCAGCGCGAACTCGCCCGGCACGCCAATTTGCCGGTTCTACCTGAATCCTGACCATGAAACAACTCAGCCTCTGGTTCTCCTGGATCACCCTT
This sequence comes from uncultured Lentisphaerales bacterium, assembly GCA_964411055.1. GTDB lineage: Bacteria > Verrucomicrobiota > Kiritimatiellia > RFP12 > JAAYLN01 > JAAYLN01. The sequence continues at coordinate 1,449 of CAYPJN010000596.1, forward strand.
GCCGTCTTCACGGCCTTCTTTGTCCTGAAGGGCAACCGCGAGTTCCTGCTCTATGCGGCCACGCTCTCCGTCCTGATCCTCCTTGTGCAGCGGAGCGACCGCCGGCTGCACTATCCCGCCGGCGTGCTGTGGTGCTTCTGGCTCTGGCTGGTCTTGCACATGTGCGGCGGTTTCGTGCATCTCGGCGGTGTGCGGCTCTACGACATCACGCTGATGCCGCTGGTCGGCGCGCCCTACCACATCCTGCGCTACGACCAGTTCGTCCACGCCTTCTGCTACTTCCCGCTCGGCGGTCTTCTGAAGATGATCATCGCCGCGC
>CAYPJN010000597.1:0-1116 GCA_964411055.1 uncultured Lentisphaerales bacterium
CCGCGCCGACTTCCGGTAGCGGCGGCGGCCGGTCGGGCGGCCGCAGGTGCGGCTCGTCGAAGACGCTGTCGGTGCGCATGAGGCCCTACGCCTGCCGGCGGTAGGCGGTGCCCGTGGCGGCGCAGCACGCCATGACCTGGCTCTTCTTCTGCGGCATCACGGCGCTGCCGCCGACATCGGCGCCGTCGTAGCGCAGGTTGCAGACGGCGTCGAAACCGGCGGTTCGGGCGCTCTCCAGCAGGCGGAGGGTCGCCTCGCGGCGCGCGCGCTGGAAGAGGCGGGTCATGTTGCGGGCCTCGCCGCCGAAGATGTTGCGCAGCGAGGCGGTCCAGGTCTTGAAGGTGTCGCTGGCGATGGCCGCCTCCCCCGTGACCAGCGCCGCCGTCACGGAGGGGTCGGCGCCGCGCGGGACGCGGCACGTGTCAAGCCGGATCCCGCGCATCAGGGCTTCGCGGCGCGCGAGGGAGTCCAGATGGCTCTTTCCCCGGAGATGGCCGACCAGGTAGCCCAGCAGCAGCAGGCCGGCGCCGATCCCGAGTCCAATGAGATCTTCCATGGCGTCCGTCCCCCTAGGCCGGCTGGACCGTGACCGCCGTGCCGTAGGCCAGCATCTCGGCGGCCCCCGCCGTGATGGCGCTCGTGGCGAACCGGACATTGATGACGGCGTTGGCGCCGAGTTCGGAGGCCTGCGCCAGCATGCGGCTCAGCGCCTCGCGGCGCGACTCCGTGAGCAGTTCGGTGTAGCCCTTGAGCTCGCCACCGATCATGTTCTTGAAGCTCGCCGCGATGTCGCGGCCGACGTTCTTGGCGCGGACGGTGCTTCCCTGCACCATGCCCTTGACCTCGACAATGACCTGTCCGGGAACGGTTTCCGTGTTGACGACGATCATCGATGCCTCCTCCGTGCGGCCGGCGCCGACAGCGGCACCAACCGTGTGCAGCGTAGACCGCCTCCGCGGCTTTGTCAATCCCGCCGCTGTTTCAGCTGGAGCGAAATAGTCGGAAACGCTATTCTGGGGCATCGGGTTCCCCCTGATGACCAACGCCGAGACACCGGCAAAACCATGTCAGCGCCAGGCATCCGGGTTCAGGAAGCCAGGGTTCAGGCCGGAAACA
>CAYPJN010000597.1:1126-1764 GCA_964411055.1 uncultured Lentisphaerales bacterium
ACACCTCCTGAACCCCGAACCCTGAACCCTCCGCTTGCATCAACCGCAGGTTTTGCAGGCGCCTCGTGCCCACTGGGAGAAGAACACATGCAACTCACTTGCGCCGTCATTGGTTGCCTGTCACTCGCCTTCGGGCTCTCGGCTGTCGCCGCCGAGGCGCCGCTGGAGGATCTCGCACTGCCCGCGCCGCGCATGGCGGGCGGCATGCCGCTGATGAACGCCCTGAAGGCGCGCCAGTCGCTGCGGGCCTTCCAGCCGCGGCCGCTACCCCCGCAGCTTCTCTCGGATCTGCTGTGGGCGGCGGCCGGCATCAACCGGACCGATTCCGGAAAACGCACGGCGCCCTCGGCACGCAACTGGCAGGAGATCGATGTCTATGTCGTGCTGCCGGAAGGCGCCTACCGCTACGAGGCCAAGGCCAACATCCTCAAGGCCGTCGTGAAGGGCGACCTCCGCGCGCTCACCGGTCTGCAGCCGTTCGTCGCCACGGCCCCAATCAATCTGGTCTTCGTGGCAGATCCGGCGCGGATGAAGGGCGCCGCGGCCAAGGATCTGGAGCTCTACTACGGCGCGGACGCGGCCTACATCAGCCAGAACGTCTATCTCTTCTGCGCCTCCGAGGGTTTGGCGACCGTCGT
>CAYPJN010000598.1:0-1752 GCA_964411055.1 uncultured Lentisphaerales bacterium
CGACGCCCTTGAGCGAGGCGAGGCGCGCCCGCAGCGGGAAGCGCGGCCCGGCCGGGCCGCGCGCGGGGGCGGCCAGGCACTGGGCCAGGATCAAGAGGCAGAAGAGCAGCGCCACCAGCAGTCCCGGCAGGATGCCGGCGATGAAGAGCTTGCCGATCGACTGCTCGGTCAGCACGCCGTAGACGATGAAGACGACGCTCGGCGGGATCAGCATGCCCAGGCCGCCGCCCGATGCCACGACGCCGCTGGCGAGCGCGTCGCTGTAGCCGAAGCGCCGCATCTCGGGCATCGCCACGGCGGTCATCGTCGCGGCGGTGGCCGGGCCCGAGCCGCAGATCGCCCCGAAGGCAGCGCAGGCGCCGACGGTGGCCATCGCCAGCCCGCCCGGCAGCCAGCCCATCCAGTGGTAGGCCGCGTTGAAGAGCTTGCGGCTGATCCCGGCGTGGAAGCAGACCTGCCCCATGAAGACGAACATCGGGATGACCGTCAGCCCGTAGTTCGAGAGCACATCGTAGAGGTCGGCCGAGAGCATGGCCAGCGCGGCCGGCGTGTTGATGACCGCCGCGAAGCCGACGACGCCGACGAGGCCCATGACGAAGGCCACGGGCAGACTGGCCGCCAGCAGGATCAGCATCAGCAGGAGGCCGAGGAGGCCCAGCAGCGTCGGGCTCATGTCCGTATCAGCTCCCGGCCGGGCTGCACGAGATGGAAGAGCGTGACCAGCGCCGTCAGGACGCAGGCGCCCGCAAGCACCCAGAGCACCCAGAAGGTCGGCCACTGCAGCGTGGGCGTCACCTCGCCGCTCCGCAGCAGCTTCTGGCCATGTCGCGCGCACTCGCGGGCGGCGACCAGGAAGGCGCCGCACTGCAGCAGGCGCATCAGCGAGTCCACGACGATACGCCCGCGCCGGTGCAGCTTGTGGAAGAAGAACTCGATGGCGACATGCCCCTTGACCGCCGTGGTCACCGGCAGGGCGCAGGCAAGCGTGAGGCCGCCGGCAATGCGCACGAGGTCGTAGGCGCCGACGAGTGGGTGTCCGAACTGGCGCAGGACGACATCGAGGCAGGTGACGGCGATCATTGCCAGCACGCCGGCGCCGGCGAGGGCGCCCGAGGCCAGCACCAGCCAACGCAGGGGGAACCAGGTCCGGGGAAGGCGGGTCTGTTTCGGATTGGCGCTCACGGCGCGGGAGACGCAGCGGCGGCGCGCGCGGCGGCCACGCGTTGCTGTGCGTCTTCCAGGAAGGCCTGCGCCGGCAATCCCTTGGCCGCGGCCTGCTCCACAAAGGCCTGCAGCACGGGGGCTACGGCCTCCTGCCAGCGCGCCTGCTCCTCGGGCGTCAGGCTGATCGTATCGCGCTTCAGCTCCGCGACCAGCGCCTCGCCCTCGCGGTCCGCCGTGTTCCAGGCCGTGCCGTGCCGCGCGATCCACTCGGCGCTGACCTCGGTGAATATGGCCTGAAGATCGGCCGGCAGCGCGTTCCAGCGGTCGCGGTTCATCGTCACGAACATGGCGGTGGTGTAGCCGATGGCCGTGGCGTCCGTGACGTATTCGATGACCTCGGCCTGCTTCCAGCCCTTGAGCGTCTCGATGGGGCAGAGCGTGGCCTCTACGACGCCCTTCTGCAGGGCCTCGTAGGTTTCCGGCTGCGGCATGCCGACCGCCGCGGCGCCGAGGCGTTCGACGATCTTGGCGGAGAGGCCCGTGGCGCGCACTTTCATCCCCTTGAGATCCTCCAGCGCGCGCACCGGC
>CAYPJN010000599.1:0-1750 GCA_964411055.1 uncultured Lentisphaerales bacterium
GTCGTGGAGCACGGCGCGGCGCAGGCGGTTCGCGAGCCGGCTGCCCGCGCGCTTGGAGAAGGTGTCCTGGCGGTTCCGACGGTAGCCGCAGCAGATGTCGGCCGCGCCGAGCGCGTCGACGCAGCGCGCGATGTCCGCCGGATCGTTTTGTCCGTCGGCATCCATGAGCACGATGATGTCGCCGCGGGCCGCCTGGATGCCCGCATAGAAGGCCGCGCTCTGGCCCGAGTTGGCGCCGAGGGCGAAGAGACGCGCCCCGGACGGGTGGCGCCGGCTGAAGGCTTCCAGCAGCGGACGCGTGCCGTCCGTGGAGCCATCGTCCACCAGGACGATCTCGAACCGTCCCCCGGCGCCAGCCAAGACGGCGTGCAACTCGTTCAGTACGTCGGGAATGCACTCCGCCTCGTTGAAAACCGGAAGCACCACGCTAAGCAAGCTGTCGCGTCCATCCATGGCCAACTCCGAAGACGATGTCCCGATAGCACGTGCAATTATAGCGCAATTATTTTGGGTTGCTAGCTAAAACCGCAGATGACCGCAGAGGGGGCGCAGATGGCAGGCGGAAAAGCTACGGATCTCGCGGATGGCGCGGATTGGGGGAGGGTTTTTTCATGGATACACAAGATGAACAGGTCAACTTTTTTGAGGGCAGGATTTTACGAATTGGTGCGGGAGGTGGGGGAAGGTGGGGCAGACATTCCTGCCTGCCGCGTCGCCATTTTCGTGCGTTTTCTCGCCCTCCGCTCATCCAATTATGGCCCCAAGATTTTGTGGTTGCATCCGGCGGCTCATCAATATATAGTATTTTGCTGTTGGCGGGAGCCAGGCCGGACGTGCTGGTTCCTGTTAAGGAAATTTAACGCTGAGAGCCCTTCTTGTGCGAGCCAGACATGTCCCATCCGGAAATCGACGCCCTCTTTTCCCATGAAATCGGCATCCGCAAGCGCGACGGGCGCGAGGAGCCCTTCAAGTCCGCCAAGATCACGGCCGCCATCCAGCGCGCCGGCGAGGCGACCGGCGAGTTCGGCGCTGTCGAGGCGCGGCTGCTGACCCTGCGCGTCGTCAGCACCCTGCAGGCGCTGCGCGAGGAGGGCAAGCCCCTGACGGTCGAGTTCGTCCAGGACGTCGTCGAGGAGACGCTGATCACCTCGCCCTACCGCCGCACGGCCAAGGCCTACATCATCTACCGCGACCAGCACGCGCGCCTGCGCGAGATGGTCAGCAAGGCCGACCTGGACCTCATCGACGCCTACCTTGACAAGCTCGACTGGCGCGTCAAGGAGAACAGCAACATGGCCTACTCGCTGCAGGGCCTCAACAACCACATCTCCAGCGAGGTCAGCAAGATCTACTGGCTCAACAAGATCTACCCTGCCGAGATCCGCGAGGCGCACAACAACGGTGCCCTGCACCTGCACGACCTTGGCCAGTTGAGCGTCTATTGCGTGGGCTGGGATCTGCAGGATCTGCTGATGACCGGCTTCCGCGGCGCCCCTGGCAAGACCGAGAGCAGCCCGGCCAAGCACTTCCGCACGGCGCTGGGGCAGATCGTCAACTTCTTCTACACGCTGCAGGGCGAGGCGGCCGGCGCGCAGGCCTTCTCCAACTTCGACACCCTGCTGGCGCCCTTCATCCGCTACGACAAGCTGGGCGCGGCGGAGGTGCGGCAGGCGCTGCAGGAGTTCGTCTTCAACCTCAATGTCGCGACGCGCGTCGGCTTCCAGACGCCCTTCACGAACCTGACGATGGA
>CAYPJN010000600.1:0-1737 GCA_964411055.1 uncultured Lentisphaerales bacterium
GAGTGGACGCCGATTTTCGAGCTGTTGCGGATGGCCCCCCCGTTGTTGACGCTGAAAGAGCCGTCGTAGACGATCGTGGGGCCGGCGTAGGGATGCACGACGTTGCCAACCGTGAAGCCGCCTTTTCCAGTTTTCAAAATGCCTCCATTGGTGAGCGAACTGGTGTTGCCCATGACGATGCTTGCCGCCAGAATTGACGTGCCGCAATGAAAGGCGCGAACGGCGCCGCCGAGGTCGACATTGAACTGGCCATAGGTCCGGTTGCCCAGCGAAAGCTCGCCCCCCGCGGTCGGGCAATGCGTCAAATCCCCGTTGAGCGCCAGCGTGTAGATCGTCGACGACGGGCTGCTTCCCAACCGAAATTTCTGACCCCCGATGTAACTGGTGTTCAGCCCCCCCGGCCCCGTGGCGTGATCACAGGTGAAGTTCAACAAAGTCTCCCCCGTGAACGTCACGTTCCTGAAGTCGTCGTCGATGACGCCGTCGGCCCAGTTAGCCACGTTGGTGTAGTTGTGCGCGTCGTCGTTGGTCGTGCCGCTCGTGGCACCGATCCAGACGGCCTGGGCCGTGCCCGCCGCCAGCAGCAGCGCCAAAGCGACAGAGGTGAATGTGTTTGTTTTCATGCCGTTGTCTCCCCTTGTTGTGCCTTCTCGTGGCCATCCCGTGGAAATGGCAGAAACCTACTCCTATTAAAGTCAATTTCTCACACCTTGTCGCTAAAAGCTTCCCGTTTTCAACGCGAAAACCTCCCGGAAATTAAGGCTGGGTGAAATGCTCCGCAAGATCGCCCCGAAGGTTTTTTCTCTTCTTGTGGGCAGTCCCCTGCCCGCAGGCGAATCGACAAAGCGACACGCGATCTCGACCACGCAGTAGATGTGGACGGACGGCAGCCCGAGAACCAGCGTCCGCCCGCGCTGCTTGCAGGCCACCTTCCGCGCCGCCGATTTGTCGGGATCGTGCGCCATGACCGACGTCGCCTCCCATCCCGTCGGCAGCGTGAGCCGCACTTGGACTCCGGGCGCGCGCGCGACGACGGCGCGCCTGCCCGAGGGATAGACGTTGTAGTTGACCGCGTGCAGCACGAGACAACGGCGGGCGGAATGGATCAGCACGTTGAAGCGAAGCCCCCGCGACAATCCCCGCGCCGCGATCACCGGCCGATGGCCGGGAACCTTCAAGACCGCGGACCACGGAGCTGCGGAGCCGAGGATGTCGGCCGGCGGCCTGCCGTTGATCGTGGTCTCCGGATTGAAGACGCACAGGGCGCCGCCGCGCGCGACGAACTGCCGGATCGCGGCGGTCTGCGAATCGGCCAGCTCCAGCGCATGGCCGCAGACGACGAGCGACTTGAGGCCGGCGAGGTCGGCGGCCGACAGGGAGCGATCCATCACCGTGCGCACGAGCCGGTGGCGACCCGACAGGACATCCGCCGGCGACGGCGCCTTGCCGGGCCGCCACATATTGCCGGGGTTCTGCCCCCAGAACGCGTAGAGCAGACCGATGTCGGCATACGGCGCGGCGCCGTCGTAGAGCGCGGCGGCGCGCTTGAAGAAGCTGCCGTATTTCCGGAGCGGCCCGCCAAGGGCGGCGAGGGCCGCGCCGTTGCCGAAGGCGGCGCACTGGGCCAGGCCAAGCTCCTGCATCGCCTCCTGCCCCGGCTTTCGGCAGGCGTAGTCCAGCAGAACCGCCCGCGCGGGCGAGTGGACGCTGAAGAGGAGCTGTCCTATGTGTGTCGCA
>CAYPJN010000601.1:0-1430 GCA_964411055.1 uncultured Lentisphaerales bacterium
CGCCGGGGACGGCTCGCCCTACCCGCCGGCACGCAGCGACGGCTCGCCCTACCCGCCGGCACGCAGCGACGGCTCGCCCTACCCGTCGGCACGCAGCCATGGATATGATACCAGGCTCGCCCGCCACGGCTGCCGCGGGAAATTCAGCGGGTTGGTTTCTACCGCCGCAGGCGGCGGGAAAGCAAGCGCGCGCAGGCACGCGCAGACAAAGAACCCATCCGCGTCCAGCCCTCTCAGCATGCGCTTCCCGCGCCCCCCTGTGGCTAGCCGATTACGACCCGCCCGAACTTGACAATCGCACCCGTGCCGCGTTACCTTAAGCTATGAGTAAAAGCGACATCCTGCTTGAACTCCCGCGGCTCTCGTCCGCCGAACGGCAGGAAATCCTCGGCCTGCTCTGGGAGTTGGAGGAGTCGGATGCCATTCACGCGGACGCCCCGACTCCCGAAGAACGCGCCCGATTGGACGACGCGCTCGCGGCTTTCGCGCGCAACCCTCACGCCGGCCGGCCCTGGCGGGAGGTTATCGGTGCGATGGCGCAGCGGACGGCCATGTGACTTGGCATGTCAAACTACTCCACCCTCATCGGCGCCGGCAGCGGCTGGGCGGAGGGGGAGTCTGATTTGAACGGCCCCTTCGCCCCCATCTCCGTCCAGATCCCCGCCGCCCTGCCGCCGCGGCTGACTTCCCTCGCGCCGGCCACGAACGGCGTCTGGCTGGGGCTCGCGGACCTGGTCGTGCCGCGTTCGAGCAACATGGTGCTCCGCGCAGCATCCCCCACCGGCACCTGGGAGTCCGTCGTCACCTTCACCGGCGCATCGCCGTCCACCAACCTATGGCTCCCCGGCGCCGCTCCCCGCGCCTTCTACCGCGTCAGGAGCGTGAGTGGTAGCCGCAATGCCCGCTAACCCGCCTCAGCCGTTGCGGCCGCATCCGCCTGGCGTGGGACAGTAGGACGGGATCTACGGGACCTTCCCGCGGGTGCGCGGTCCGATACGTCCCGCGCTACCGTCGCTGCCGGACCATATTTGGTCCTCGCGGTCTTCCGCGCGACACCGCCGCCTGTCAACTCAACGCCGCCACGAACATCTTGCCACGCCCGAACTTGACAGCCATTCCCGCGCGGCATACCTTTACGCCATGAGCAAAAGCGACATGATGAACGTCCGATTGGTACAGACCGGTTCAAATGATCGTTGCCGGGAGTGTTTTCATGCGCGACGCTGATACCCTGCCCACCCGCGTAAAGGGACAATTGCCCGCCTGGCTCGGTGCCGCCGCGGCCCTGCTGCTGCTAATCCTATCTCTGGTAAAGGGCGACTGGCCGTTTTATCCCTCACACGGCGCCGGCTGGCCCGTGCCGCTGTCTTTCAGCGATGACATCGTTTGCAGCCTGCTGGCGCTGCTCGCCGGTTTGGCGCTGGCCTGGA
>CAYPJN010000601.1:1440-1736 GCA_964411055.1 uncultured Lentisphaerales bacterium
GGCGCTGGCTCTTCCAATCCCCCCGCCGGCGTATCCAGTGGGCGCTCGGTGCGGCGGCGTTTATCCTCTACGCGGGCGTCGCGTGGTTCCGCTTCAAGGGGCTGCCCTTCCTGGACGACGATGCCGCCGCGCTCTTCCAGGCGTGCATCTTCGCCGCCGGACGCGTCACCGTGCCGGTACCCGAACATGGCCAGTTCTTCTCCCTTTTCGGCCTGCTGGGGCAGGCGCACAAACACCCGTTCGTCTGCACCATGTACCCGCCGGGCCTCTCGCTGCTGCTGCTGCCCGGCTTGCTG
>CAYPJN010000602.1:0-1734 GCA_964411055.1 uncultured Lentisphaerales bacterium
CGACGATGGCCTCCAGCCAGTCGTTCTCGATCAGCCAGCGGCGGATGTTGCTCTCGCCCTGGCCGGCGTCGCCGGTGAAGAGCGAGCTGCCGTTGTGGACCTCGGCGATGCGGCTGCCCAGGGCGGAGTCCCGGTTCATCTTCGACGCCATGTTGGCGAGGAAAAGCATCTGACCGTCGCTGGAGCGGGTGACGAGCGACAGCTCCTCGCCGGCATGCATCACCTTGAATCGCGGGTCGCGCATGCCGTCCTTGCCGCCCATCGCCTCCAGGTCCTTCTTCCAGCTTTTGCCGTAGGGCGGATTGGCGAGCATGAAGTCGAACGCCTGCGCCGGGAAGGCGTCGTGCGCCAGGGTGGACCACTCCGCGCCGCCGACGATGTGGTCGGCGCTCTCCCCTTCGCCCTTGAGCAGCATGTCCGCCTTGCAGATGGCGTAGGTCTCGGGGTTGATCTCCTGGCCGTAGAGCAGGGCCGTGATCTGCTGCTTGCGTTTCGCGGCGATGGTCTTGAGCGTCTCCTCGGCCACGGTGAGCATGCCGCCGGTGCCGCAGGCGCAGTCATAGAGCAGGTAGGTGCCGGACTTGAGGTGTTTCTCGATGGGCAGAAAGACCAGGTTGGCCATCAGCCGCACGGCGTCGCGGGGCGTCCAGTGCTCGCCGGCCTCCTCGTTGTTCTCCTCGTTGAACTTGCGGACCAGCTCCTCGAAGACCGTGCCCATGGCGTGGTTGTCGATGCCGGCCGGCGAGAGGTCGATGTCGGGATCGAGGAACTTGCCGATAAGCGTGCCGATGGCGTCGGCCTTGGAAAGGGTGGTGAGCTGGTTGCGGAACTTGAAGTTGTCGAGGATGTCCTGGACGTTCGGGGAGAAGCCGTTGAGGTAGTCCTCGAAATCGGCCAGCAACTGCTGCTGGCTGGCCCGCGACTTGAGGTCGCGCAGAGTGAAGCGGGAGGTGTTGTAGAAGGCCTGGCCGGCGGCCTCGCACAGGGCGGCCCGCTGCTCGACGATGTGCGCCTCGTCCAGCATCTTCTTGGTGTCGCGCACGGCCTGCTTGGTAGGTTCCAGGACGGCATCCATGCGTCGGATGACGCACATGGGCAGGATCACGTCGGGGTACTTGCCCCGTTTGAAGAGGTCGCGGAGCACGTCATCGGCAATGCCCCAGATGAAGGAGACGATCTTGTTGTGGGTCGCTTGATCCATGCTCGTTCATGCTCCACTGCGTCACCGGGCCGGCGCTGCCGCAGGCCAATCGGACATCTGAACAGGCCCTCCATGCTCCACGCCATGTTCACGCGGGCAAGAATAGACCGATCATGCATGAAATGCCAGCCTGAATGCTGGGCAGTGAAAACGAGAAACATGGAACCTGCGCCCGCAAAGACGGCAATGCGCCTCAAATGCGCCTCATGGGGCAATTGACGCATGGGTTGTGCCTGCCTGGATCGATAAAAAGGAGGACGTGATCTTCCGCGGCGCCCCGCACATGCTGATTGCGGCGGCTGGAACCGGGGCGGCATGTCCGCAGGAGGACGTCAATCTGGCGCTGGCCTACTTCGAGCTTATGGCGCAATGCGCCGGCCTTGGCACGGTCTGGTGCGGGCTGGCGAAGATGGCGCTGGAACTGCTGCCCGATCTCAAGAAAGACATGGGATTGGCACCGGGGCAGTTCTACTACGCGATGCTCTTCGGCGTGCCCGCCGTGCATTACAGGCGGACCGTGCAGCGTGACGATC
>CAYPJN010000603.1:0-1729 GCA_964411055.1 uncultured Lentisphaerales bacterium
CGTGTCGGGGTCGGCATACGTGGCCGCTGCGCCGCCCACCTCCGCCAGCGCCCCGGCACGCGTGGTCACGACCGGCACGCCGGCCTGCATTGCCTCCAGCACCGGCAGGCCAAAGCCCTCGTAGCGCGAGGGCAGCACGAAGAGGTCCGCGCCGCGGTAGCAGGCGGCCAGTTCCGCGTCCGAGAGTCCGGCGCGCCGCTCGATGCGGCCGCCATGGCGCGCCGCGCGGATGGCTGCCGCCAGTTCCGGCTCGCCGCGTCCGGGCCCGCCGACGAGCAGCAGGCGGTGGGGAATGCGCGCGGCGAGGGCATCGAAGGCGCGCACGAGGGTTGGCAGGTTCTTGTGAGGGTAGCTGTTGGCGACGCAGAGCAGGCAGGGCGCCGACGGCGCGGCCGGCGCGGGCGCGGTGGCGAAGGCGGCGTCCGCTGCGGCATAGGTCACGGCGACGCGGCCGGACGGCACGCCGAGGCCGCAGACGATCTCCGTCTTCGAGAAGTACGAGGTCGTCAGGATCGCCTGGCAGCGCCGCGCGGCCAGGCCGACCAGCACGCGGGTGGCCAGCAGCGCGGCCGGCGTCAGGTCCTCCGGGAAGCGCCGGTACTGCAGGTCGAAGATCGTGACCGCCTGGGGGCAGCGGGTCAGCAGGCAGGCGGTGTAGCCGGGGGACCAAAGCGCGTCGCAACCGGCGCGCCGCACGCGCCGTTGTAACTGGAACTGCTCGCGCAGAATGCGCCGGAAGCGGTTTTCGGCGCGGAAACCGAGGCAGTCGAAACGCAGCTTGGCGCTGTTTCCGGCGAACGCCTCGCGCAGGTGCGCGTCGTTCTCGCTGTTGGTGAAGAGCGTGCAGGGGCCCGCATGCAGCGGCAGGAGCGCCCGTAGCGTCTCGATGAAATAGCGCTCAGAACCTCCCACCCGCCCGGGGATGAGGAAGAGCGTGTTGACGCCCAGATGCCAGCCGGGGTGCGGCGTCATGCCGCCGGACCTCCGTTGACCCGCCGGCGGGCCAGGTGGCGGTAGCTGGCGACGATCCCGCGCCGCACGAAGGCATGCGCCAGGGTCTGCGGCGCAAAGCGTCCGGCGTCGGCTGCGGCGGCCTCCCACTCCTCGCGGAACTGCCGCTCGAAGGTCTGTCCGCTGATCGAGCCCGGATGCCAGCGGAAGTCTGCCAACGGCGCCCCGCCCAGGCGCATGGCGCCGCCCTGGCGCCAGAGGCGCAGCAGCAGCTCGTAGTCGAAGGCGGCGCGCAGATCCTCGCGCAGGTCGCCGGCCGCCTGCCACGCGCGCCGCGTGAAGAAGAGCGCCGGCTGCGAGACATAGTTGACCGTCTGGATGAGCGGCCGACACGAGAAGGGGAAGCAGGCCTCCTTGAAGCGCGTGATGCCGCGGCGGATCTCGCGGCCCGCCTCGTCGACGATGCGGCAGCGGCCGAAGCATAGCGCGCGCGACGGCCGCCGCCGGAAGGCATCCGCCACGCGCACCAGGGCGCCGGGATGGTAGCAGTCGTCGGCGTTGAGCCAGGCCAGGATGTCGCCGGTCGCGAGCCGCAGACCCTTGTTGACGGCCGCGGCCGGGCCGCTGTCGGACTCGACAACGAGCCGCGCCAGCAACGGACGGAAGCGTTCGAGGATGGCGGGCGTGCCGTCCGTGCTGCCGCCGTCGATGACGATGTGCTCCAGATCGAAGTCCCCGGTTCCGCGCTGCATCTGGACACTTCGCAGCGCGTCCAAAA
>CAYPJN010000604.1:0-690 GCA_964411055.1 uncultured Lentisphaerales bacterium
CGCATCTCCCTCTTGACCGCGACACCGAACGGGTGAAGATCGGCGACGAAGTCGGGCTTCAGTACTACCGTTTGCAACGGACATCCTCGGGCGAGATCGATCTTCACGACGGTGATCCGCAGGGCGTGAAGAGCCCGACGGACGTGGGTACCGGCAAGGCTAAGGAGGAGAAAGCGCCCTTGTCCGAGATCGTCAAAGTGCTCAACGACCGTTTCGGCACCAGCTTTACCGAGGAAGACCGCTTGTTCTTCGAGCAGATCCGCGAGAAGGCCTCCGCCTCCCAGCAGGTGATCCAGACGGCCATGGCGAATCCGCTCGACAAGTTCCTGCTGGGCATCAAGCCGCTCATCGAAACGCTCATGATCCAGCGCCTCAGCGAGAACGACCGGATCGTCACCCGCTACATGGACGACCCCGCGTTCCAGAACACGGCCTTCCCGATCCTCGCCGAAGCCATATTCGATACGATCTGCGCCCGCAATGAAGATGCTCCCGAGGAGCAAGTTCTGAGGTAATGTTTAAGCCGGCGCCGCCCTATGGCCAATGCCGCTACTAGATTCCTTGAACATAAGCTGCGAATTGCACGGATGGCGCGGAATATTTTGGTGGGGCAGGGGGATCACCGAGGGTATCAACTGATTGCACCCGACTGATCTGGAGTTTGTAGGATGATGGGTGGGTATGTTATAA
>CAYPJN010000604.1:700-1383 GCA_964411055.1 uncultured Lentisphaerales bacterium
AAGCCGGTCTGTGCGTCAATACAGGCAGACAGGCCAGTAGGCGCAGCGACACGGGGGTTTTGCAAGAGCCTCGGGTATGTTATAATTTGGAACATGGAAACCGGAAACCGGCAGAGAGTCGTGACGGTCAGAAAGCTGCACATGTCTGATCCCGGGGCGCAGTTCGATCAGCCCGTGCCTGGCACGATGGCTGAACGAATCGGGATGATTTGGGAGTTGACGGTGGAAATTGTGTCACTGGGGGGCAAACTGGATGCTGAACAGCGATTACAGCGACATGTTACGCGCCTTATCCGCGTGTGATGTGAAATTCATGCTGGTTGGCGGCTACGCGCTGGGTGCCCTCGGATATCCCCGCGCCACTCTTGATATTGATTTATGGGTCATGCCTTCGCCCGAAAACGCGGTGGCGGTCATGCGTGCCTTGAAATTGTTCGGTGCCCCTATGGCGGATATCTCCGAAGCGGATTTCATATCGGAAGGCACCATTTTCCAGATCGGCGTGGCGCCGCGGAGGATCGATATCATCACCAAGATAGATGGTGTTGCTTTTGAGGATGCTTTCCGGCGGGCTAAAGTTGTTGAGCTGGCAGGAGCATCCGTCCGTGTGCTGTCGCTGGAAGACTTGCTGGCAAACAAGCGCGCCTCGGGGCGCCTCAAGGATCTTGCGGATGTCGAGCTTC
>CAYPJN010000604.1:1393-1718 GCA_964411055.1 uncultured Lentisphaerales bacterium
CTGGCGGACAAGGATAATTCTGGCGAGTGAACAGGATGGTCCGGTGGCGGGCCAGAAACGCCGGATTGGGTAGAAGGGGGGGGGATTAACTTGTCGCGAGCCTTGTCGGAACCTGGATCGACGCGGATGGGGCGGGAGGAAAGCTGCGGATTTCACGGACACCGCGGATCGTTTCCGGGTTAGCCTATGGGATGCCAGTGATCCTGAACATGGTGATGGCAACGGAGGAGAGGGCATGAGGAACATATCAATCGGGAGCCGGGCTTATTGTCCGGGTGTTCTCCGGTGGCTGAATCCCTGCGCAGGCGCGACCCTCCTCTGGCTG
>CAYPJN010000605.1:0-1712 GCA_964411055.1 uncultured Lentisphaerales bacterium
CCATCCCTTGCTTGCCCGCGGCTGTTGCGCGCTCCCGCCCGGACGGAGCTTCTCTTCGAGGAGAAAACGAAACAATCAGAATAGCCTAAACGGGGCTTCCCGTCAATAGCGGTAGTGTTCCGGCTTGAAGGGGCCGTCGACCGGCACGCCGATGTAGCGCGCCTGCGCCGTCGTGAGGCGCGTCAGCCGGGCGCCCAAGTGGTCGAGATGCAGCCGCGCGACCTCCTCGTCGAGTTCCTTCGGCAGCCGCGCGACCCCGATCTCGTGGCGCCCGGTCCAGAGGGCGATCTGCGCCAGGGTCTGGTTGGTGAAGGAGTTGCTCATCACGAAGCTGGGGTGCCCGGTGGCGCAGCCGAGATTGACCAGGCGTCCCTCGGCGAGCAGGTAGATGCAGTGGCCGTCGGGGAAGATGTACTTGTCGACCTGCGGCTTGATGTTGACTTGGCGGATGCCGGGCCACGCCTTGAGCCGCGCGACCTGGATCTCGTTGTCGAAGTGGCCGATGTTGCAGACGATCGCCTGGTCGCGCATGCGGCTCATGTGTTCGGCGGTGATCACGTCGCAGTTGCCGGTGGTCGTCACGAAGACCATGGCCTCGGGCAGGGCCTCCTCGATGAGCGTGACCCTGAAGCCCGCCATGCAGGCCTGCAGCGCGCAGATCGGGTCGACTTCCGAGCACCATACCCGGGCCTTGTGCTCCTTGAGCGCCTCGGCGCATCCCTTGCCGACGTCGCCGTAGCCGCAGACGAAGGCGAGCTTGCCGGCGATCATCACGTCCATGGCGCGCTTGAGGCCGTCCACCAGCGACTCGCGGCAGCCGTAGATGTTGTCGAATTTCGACTTGGTGACGGAGTCGTTGACGTTGATCGCGGGCACGAGGAGCCGCTTCTCGGCGGCGAGCTGGTAGAGGCGGTGGACGCCGGTGGTGGTCTCCTCCGAAACGCCCTTCCATCCGGCCACGGCGCGCTCGAACCATCCCGGCTCCTTCGTGATGATCCGGGCGATCAGGGCGTTGATGACGCGCGCCTCCTCGACATCCGTCGGCTCTTCAAGGATGGCGGGATCGCGGGCGGCGGCCAGGCCGCGGTGGAGGAGCAGCGTCGCGTCGCCGCCGTCGTCGACGACGAGGTTGGGCCCCGAGCCGTCGGGCCAGGTCATGGCCTGCTTCGTGCACCACCAGTACTCCTCGAGTGTCTCGCCCTTCCAGGCGAAGACCGGGATGCCGCGCGCGGCGATGGCGGCGGCGGCGTGGTCCTGGGTCGAGAAGATGTTGCAGCTGGCCCAGCGCACATCGGCCCCGAGCTCAACCAGCGTCTCGATGAGTACGGCGGTCTCGACGGTCATGTGGAGGCTGCCCATGACGCGGGCACCCCTAAGGGGCTTGGCCGGGCCGTACTTGGCGCGGGTGGCCATCAGGCCGGGCATCTCCTTCTCGGCGATCTCGATGGCGCGGCGGCCCCAGTCGGCCAGTGCAATGTCCCTGATCTTATAGTTCATGTCTTTCCGGTTGTGGTTGGCGGCGGCCGGCGGTCACTTTAGGCCGGCGGCGGCGCGCAGCGCTTCGGCGCGGTCGGTCTTCTCCCAGGGGAAGTTGCGGCGCCCGAAGTGCCCGTAGGCCGCCGTGTCGCTATAGCACCAGCCGCGGGGGCGCGCCAGACCGAGCTCGCGCACGATGCCCGCCGGGGTGAAGTCGAAGATGCCGCTCTTCTCGA
>CAYPJN010000606.1:0-1702 GCA_964411055.1 uncultured Lentisphaerales bacterium
G
The DNA here is from genome assembly GCA_964411055.1 of uncultured Lentisphaerales bacterium. Lineage (GTDB taxonomy): Bacteria > Verrucomicrobiota > Kiritimatiellia > RFP12 > JAAYLN01 > JAAYLN01. The sequence goes on from CAYPJN010000606.1 coordinate 2, forward strand.
CGTCTGGCGGTCGTTCGGACAGCGTTCGGGTATCGGCATGGGGACGCTGTTCAAGCTGGCGTATAACGCGGGATGGCCCGCCGGCATGACGAAGGGGTCCGGAAGCCCGGTGTCGCCGTCTGACGGGCTCACGGCGGCTTACGGCCTCCCTCTGGTGGGTGACGGCGAAAAACTGGTGATCAACCAGATGCGCTTCTCCGCCCAGTATGTGAGGAGTTCGGGAGTCGTGCATGACCCGACGCTCAAGCGGTTTTACGTTTACGAGGAGGACACCGGACTGTGGAGGCACCAGTCCGACGACGCGACGCTGGAAAGGCTGAGCGAAACGTTCGCCTGGCTGTTGGCCGAGGTAGGCGCGGAGGGTCTCCTTCGCAGTCGCTCCGCAAGTATGCTGAAGGGGTTGCGGGAATTGGCAAGGGGGATCGCGGAGGCCCGCGACGTGTTCGCGAAAAGGCCCGCCGCAATCCATGTCGCGAACGGGATGCTGGTGATCGGGAATGACGGGGCCGTGACACTTGAACCGTTCGGGCCCCAGTGGTACTCGCGGAACCGGAGCGAGATCCGCTGGAACCCCGATGCCGACTGCCCTCGCTTCAAGCGTGAACTGCTGCTTTCCGCAATGGACGGGGATGATGCCGGTCTGATCCAGCGTTACGCAGGGCAGTGCCTGCTGGGCTTCAACCGCTCGCAGACCTTTTTGGTTCTGCGCGGCACGGCCGGAGGCGGCAAGAGCACGCTGGCCAACGTGATTGAAGGCGTGATCGGGCGGCACAACGTCTCGGAGCTGCGCGTGATGCAGTTGAACGAACGCTTCGAGCTGGTGCGCTTCGTCGGGCGGACGCTGCTCAGCGGCAAGGACGTGCCGGGCGACTTCCTCAACTCCAAGTCCGCCCACGTGATCAAGGCGCTGGTGGGCGGCGACACGCTCGAGGGCGAGGCGAAGCACGGCAACGAGTCGTTCGCGGTCCCAGGCCTCTTCAACGTGATGATCTCGACCAACACGCGGCTGCGCGTGAAGCTGGATTCCGATGCGGGCGCGTGGCGGCGTCGCATGCTGATTGTGGATTACGCGCGGCCCAAGGTCGCCCGGCCAGTGCCTGGGTTTGATGCGCTACTTCTGCGCGAGGAGGGCGAGGGCATCTTGCGGTGGGCGGTCGAGGGGGCGGTCAGGCTTATGCGGGAGCTGAGGGACTTCGGCGTGATCCAGTTGACCGACGCGCAGAGCCGCCGAGTGGATGACCTTCTCTCGGAGTCGGACTCCGTGCGCTCATTCGTCCGCGAGTGCGTCGTGGCCTGCCACGGCGGTGAGGTCACGATCCAAGACCTGGCTGCCGCGTATCGCGACTACTGCGAGGCCCGCGACTGGGAGCCGCTGCGCGAGCGCCAGTTTCAGGCAGAGCTGCCGGACGCCATGTTGGATTTCCATCGCGCGGGGCGGCGCAATGATATCCGTGCGGGCGGTAAGGCCGCACGGGGATTCAAGGGAGTCCGGCTCCAGCCATACGGCGGGGGTGCGGGCGGCTCTGCGGTCGGCGCAGGTCCGGACGCTTCGGACGGTCTGCGAGAAGTTGACGCAGGCGAAGCCGACCTTTTTGATGGGGCGTCACCCATCGAAGGCGGATTCTCGGACGGTTCGGACGGTCTTTTCAAGGTTAATGCATATGAGAACGAAAATTCAGATGTAATAACTTCCGGAGAACC
>CAYPJN010000607.1:0-1699 GCA_964411055.1 uncultured Lentisphaerales bacterium
TCTGCGCCTCTGCGTTTAATTCCCCGCGCGGCGGCTCGCTGGGGACAGCTCGCCCCACCGATGGGCCCGTCTCTCGCTGATCCATGAGCCCATCGGCATTCCGCCCGCTCCTCGATGCGCCCCCCGCGCGCCCCCTGTGGCTGGCCGACTACGCTCACCGAGGACTTCCTCCTTGCATTGTTTGCTGTGCGGGCGTAAGGTCTTTCCGACGTGCAAATCGCAACATGACAGCAGAGCCCGCGTCCCGCTCAACGGCCGCACGCACGCCGTCCGCGCCCGCGGGTACGCCCTCGGCGTCTTCCCCAGCCGGAAGATTGCCTACGGCGGCACGGTGGAGGATCCCGGGGAGTTCCGCGGGCTCACGCGCGGCGCCCATGCGCCGTTCAAGTTCCGGCAGGCGGGGCGCGGCGCAGGGGAGAGCGGCGATGGAACGACACTCGGTCATAGGCCTCGACTACGGAACGAACTCGGTCCGCGCCCTGCTGGTCGACGCGGCCAGCGGCGCGGAGCTGGCCACGGCCGTCAAGGTCTTCCCGCACGGCCGGGAAGGGGTGATCCTCTCGGACGATGATCCGAACCTCGCGCGCCAGCATCCCGCCGACTATCTCGACGGTGCGGAGGCGGTCATCCGCGCCGTGCTCGCCGCGGCCGCCGCGCGGCACCGCGGCTTCCGCGCCGCGCAGGTCGCCGGCATCGGCGTCGACGGCACGGGCAGCACGCCGCTGCCGGTCGACCGCCAGGGACGGGCGCTGGCCATGACGCGCCGCTTCGCGCGCCACCCGGCCGCCATGGCCTGGCTCTGGAAGGACCACACGGCTATCGAGGCCTCCGAGGCGATCACCGCGCTGGCGCGCAAGATACGGCCGCGCTACCTGGCCGCCTGCGGCGGCGCCTACAGCAGCGAGTGGTTCTTCAGCAAGATCCTCCATTGCCTGCGTACGAGCCCCGAGGTCTTCGACGCCGCCGCGTCATGGGTCGAGATGACGGACTGGGTGCCCGCCATGCTGACCGGCACGGCGGCACCGGACAGAATCCGCATCGGCATCTGCGCCGCCGGCCACAAGGCGATGTTCAACGCCGCATGGGGCGGGTACCCCGACGCCGCCTTTCTCCGCCGCCTGCACCCAAAGCTGGCGGCGCTGCGCGCCCGCCTGCCCGCCGTGGCGCACGACATTTCGGAGACCGCCGGACGGCTGACGGAGGCGTGGGCCGCCCGGACGGGGCTGACGCCCGGCATCCCCGTGGCCATCGGCGCCATCGACGCGCATCTGGGCGGCGTGGGCGCGGGCATCCGCCCCGGCAGGCTGGTCAAGACCATCGGCACCAGCGCCTGCGACATGCTCGTGGCGCCCGGCGACCGCGCGTGCGCCGCGATCCCCGGCATCTGCGGCATCGTCAAGGGCAGCATCCTGCCCGGCTGCCACGGCATCGAGGCGGGGCAGGCGGCGGTCGGCGACCTCTTCGGCTGGTTTGTGAACTACATTCAGCCGCGCGGTTCGGACGGAGGACACGCGCATCTCGAGGCCGAGGCGGCGGCGCTCCGGCCCGGAGCCTCGGGACTGCTGGCGCTCGACTGGAACAACGGCAACCGCAACGTGCTGGCCGATCCGCGCCTCTCCGGACTGCTGCTGGGGCAGTCGCTCTACACGACGCCGGCCGAGATCTACCGCGCACTGGCCGAGGCGACGGCCTTCGGCGC
>CAYPJN010000608.1:0-1696 GCA_964411055.1 uncultured Lentisphaerales bacterium
ATCTCGTCACCCTGAACCACGAACAGGCGGAACAGTACGCCGCCGACCTGGAACGGGCGTTTGCACCGCCGACCGTGCGCGCGCATCTCATGACCCTCGGTCGTGCGTGGCGCGTCCTGCTGTCCGATGTGAAGAATCCCTGGGACGGGCTGCGCCCCATGGGACAACACAAGGTGATGTCGTACCGCCGGCTTGACCAAGATGAGCTTCGGACGCTGGCCAGGAACGCCGCGGCGGTGGGTGCGGAGGAGCACACGCTGATCCTGATCGGCTACTATACCGGACTGCGCCTGCATGATGCGGCCACGCTGGTGGCCCCGGCCTATGATCCCGGGACGGCCACCCTGACCTGGGTGCCGTCCAAAACCGCCAGGCGCAAGCCGGCTCCGCTGGTCATACCGGTCATGCCGGAACTCGCCGGGAGTCTGAAAGGCAGCCTGAGGGAGGGACCGATTCTGCCGCGGTTGGCCGCCGAGGAACTCGCCGGCACCCGCTCCTTGTCGGCCCGCATGGCCAAACTGATCCGCGATGCGGGTGCCGGCGACACGGCGGCGGGGAAGGCGAGCTTCCACAGCCTGCGCGCGACCTTCATTTCGATGATGGACGAGGCTGGCGCCCCGCAGGCCGTCACGGACAGCATCACCGGCCATGCCCCGCAAACCATGCACGCCCGCTACTCCCACCCCTCCGTGGATGTGGCTCGGGAATGGATGACCAAGGCCCTGCCGCGACTTGATGAAGGCCAGCCGTAATCGGCTATAAGCCCAATAAAACGGTTGCCTCCGGTCGAGACGGAGCCAGCCCCTCCAAGCCCTCGTGACCCATAGCCTTGGGATGAAAGAACGAAGCCTTCGTCATGTGGGAGAGATTCGACCTCGCCGGATGTGCCGGTCGTGCCGATGTTCAACCCGCCCGCAAGCTTCGAGAGCAGATTCTCATGTCCATGGAGAGAGCCGAACCCAGTTTCCCAACAGCGGTCCAATTCTGCCATACGTAGGTATTGACAAAAGCATAGTAAGTGTATATTATACAGTCTCATGGAAGCGCAACCAGGCTTTGGTCAGTACGTCCGGGCGCGGCGCGAGGCGCTCCAGCAGGAGGATGCAAGGGGCTTCACCCTGCGGGCCGTCGCGGGCCAGCTCGATGTGCAGCCCGCCTTTCTCTCGATGGTCGAGCGGGGCACCTGCGGTCCGCCCTCGGAGGGCGTCATCAAGAAGCTGGCCGTTGTGCTGAGGGAAGACCCCGATGTCCTGCTTGCCCTGGCCGGCAAGGTCTCGGCCGATCTGCGGGAGGTCATCCTCCGCCGCCCCCGCCTCTTCGCGGAGTTGATCCGCGAGCTGCGCGAGACGCCGGACGAGGCGATCTACCGCGTCGTGCGGGAGGTGCGCGATGGAAACTGGTAAAGGAGCCGCCATGGTCGAACTCGCGAACGACACCCTCGTCTTCTCGTTCCCGGAGGTGCATCCCACCGCGCGCTTGCGCGTCAGGTTCCAGCGGACGCTGCGAATCCCAGACGACGGCCGTCCCTATGACCTCCCGCCCGGCCTGGGGGCCTTTCCTCTGCGGCCGGTCGACGATAGCGTCAGCCACGTTCCTCCGGCCTGGCGTCGGCATGGCGGCGTGATGATCCCGATGCACCGGGCCGAGGCGCTGTGGATCGAGTTCGAGAGCGACTGGATCGAGAACCACGACGCCC
>CAYPJN010000609.1:0-1688 GCA_964411055.1 uncultured Lentisphaerales bacterium
AGGCTCGTTCATGACCGTCAGGGGTGCCAGAAAAGTCAAAGGGGAAGATTTTGATGCGTTCGCCCTGGTGGGTAGACAAACGCTCTGGAATGTGGGACAATTTACATGTCATTTTGGGAGAGGCATGTTGCCCGCCTGTGCCGCGCAAGGCAGACAGGCCGCTCTGAAGACGGGTGCATGTGCCTCAAAAAGGAGATGACGGCATGCAAAGGCGGGTATTGATCCTCTTGGCGACGGGGGTCCTGGCGATGGGCGCGGCGGCGCGAACCACCCTCCACGTCACGCCGCAGGCGCATGCAGCCGGTACGGTTGCGTCAGGCGACTCGTGGGAGCAGGCGACTTCCATTCCGAATGCCGTGGCGCTGGCCGCGGCGGCCGGTGACTGCGACATCGTGCTATCAAACGGCACCTATCTCATCACTGCTACGATCAACCTCGCCACGAACACCGTCGTCCGCGGCCTCGGCGGGCGCGAGACCGTCTTCATCGAGTCGGCCAACACTTGCCGGGGGTTCTACCTCAACGATGCAGACGCCATCGTCGAAGGCGTGACGGTTAGAAAATGCAGCCAAACCACAGGCGGAGGCGTCAATATCGGCTCCCGTGGCGGAACGTTGCGGGATTCGACCGTCACCGGCTGCTCCTCCGGGGGAAACGGGAGCGGCGGCGGTGTCTATTTGTCCGGCGACAGGGCGACGGTTTCCCGCTGCATCGTCGCAAACAATCAGACCACGTCGGGCAGCGGCAACGGATTCGGCATCTACCTCAACAGGGGCCTGGTCGAGCACTCCCTGGTCACGAACAATACGCCTGGCTCCTACGTTGACCGCAAGACCGGCGGCGGTGTCTACGTGAACGTGGGCACCGTGCGCAATTGCACGATTGTCCGCAACTTCGCTGCCTTTTCCGGCGGCCTTCATCTGCAAGGCGCCTCGTCAAGGGCGCTGAACTGCATCGTCCGCGACAACACAACCTACGCCGACGGCACGGCTGGCAGCCCTGACTGGGGCGGTTCCGCGTCCGCGATCTGCACCAACCTGTGCTCCCGGGTCGCCTTCGGCGTTAATCCGATCACCGCCGACCCGTGCTTCCGTAATGCCGCGGCCGGGGATTTTACGCTCACGCCGGGATCTCCCTGTCTCGATGCGTCCGCCGGCGTCTTCGACCCGTCCGACCAGGATCTTGCCGGCCACCCGCGCGTCATTGGCGCGGCCGCCGACGTCGGCGCCTACGAACTCGACACGACCGTTGCGGCAATCGGCATGACTTACGCGGCGGCAAGCCGCTTCGGACCCTGCGAGGTTACGCTCACGGCACACGCTACGGGATTCGATCTGGCCGAAGCCACCTGCCGCTGGACATTGGACGGGCGCGACCCCGGCGCTGGCACTGAGGCCGACGCCACCGGCGAGTTCGTGAATGTAACGCTGCCCGTCGGCTTTAATACCATCGGCCTCCGCGTCGATACGGCATCGGATAGTTTCTTCCTGAAACAAGTCGGCCTTGTCAAGCTCTTCGCGCGGGAGATCCGCGTTGCCGACACATCGGCCAGTCCGGCGATCCCGCACGACACGTGGGAAAATGCCGCGCACACCCTCCCGGAGGCCCTCGCACTCGCGACGGAGGGATCCGTCGTCACGGTCTCAAACGGCGTTTACACTGTTGGCGCCATCCAATACATCGGCGAG
>CAYPJN010000610.1:0-1678 GCA_964411055.1 uncultured Lentisphaerales bacterium
AGGGTCGAAAACCCGACGGACAGGCGGGCGACGACCTCGGGAAAGCAGTGCATGGCGAGCGTGCGCCGCACGGCGCCGAGCAGCACATCACCCAGGCCCGTGAGCTCGCCGCTTATGACGATCAGCGAAGGATTGAGCAGCGTGACCACGCTGGCCAGCGCCAGTGCGATGCTGCTGCAGGCGTCCGCCGCCAGCCGCAGCGCCGCCCGGTCCTGGCGCTTGACGGCCTCGACAAGGGCGGAGAGGGTGAAGGACTCGGCCGCCAGCGACGTGCGGACGCCGCGCGCCTGCAGCTCCGCGACGCGGCAGCGGATGCCGTTCTCCCCGGCCATGGCCTCCAGGCAGCCGCGGTTGCCGCACTGGCAGGGGGTGCCCTCGGGATCCAGCGTCAGATGCCCGATCTCCATCGCCATGCCGGCGTCGCCCTCGAACAGCAGGCCGTTCCGGACGAAGCCCCCGCCGATGAACGCGTTGAGGGCGAGGTGGAAGAGGCTCCCGGGATGGTCGTCCGCCCTCGCGTGGTATTCGGCGAAGGTGCGTGCGCCCGACTCCGGAACGACCAGGACCTCGGAGAGCCCGGAGACCTTCCGCAGCCATGCGGCGGTGTCGATGTTCTTCCAGCCGGGCACGCTCACCGCGCGTATCGAGCGCTGTTCCGCCATGTTGACGAGTCCGGGATCGGCGAAACCGATTCCCCTGCACGGCGTCCCGGCGGCCTGGCCGTCCGCCTTCAGGTTCTGGTACAGGATTCCGATAACGCGGAGGGATGTTTCGGCGGTCAGCCCCTTCGTATAGGCCATGGTCCTGCTCGACAGGACGCGCCCGCCCGTGTCGATCAGGCTGCCCAGCACCTTGTCGGGGCGCAGCTCTATGCCGGCAAACACACCCAGGCCGGGATCGAGCCGCAGCTCGGGCGACCGGCGCCCCGTTCTGACACCGGCGCGCTCCGGCTCTGCGACGATCCCGGCCTCCTTGAGCTCGTTCACCGCCTTCTGCACCGTGGCCGCGCGGTAGCCTCCGGCAGCGACCAGTTGCCGACGGGTGATCCGCCCCCTGTGGAGTAGATCGGAAAGAATCTGTCTGCGTATATCGCTGCTGCGCGTCATAGTTGACTCTCTGCCGTGGTTCGACACATAAAGGCGAACAAGAGAGCCCATAATAACACATTTCATGTTCACAAGCCACGGGAATTGTGAGAATTTGAATGTTTATGCGCGAAAAAACTTGCGCAGCCGTGTCCGTTCCCTAAGATCAAACGCAGAGCAGGTCAGGCATGCATCAAGGAGCGGCATGTGAACACGGTGCGCGCGGCGGGAAGACGGCTCTGCGGCCGCTATCCCGGCGCCGCATGGCGACGGGGCAAGACCGGGTGGAAACCATGGATGCGACAGAGAAGACTAAATTCACGGGATCGGACACGGAGGGCGGCATCACCTCGTCCTACGCGATCGACGACGGCGTAAAACTGAAGGTGCCGTACTCGTTCATGGGATCGGTGTACGGCCCCGAGGAGGAGCAGGCTGTGCTGGAGGCCATGCACCAGGACACCCTGACCATGGGGCCCCAGGTGAAGCGCTTCCAGGATCTCTTCGCAGCGCATCACCAGGTCCGACACGCCTTCGCCGTCAGCAACTGCACCACGGGCATGCACCTCTGCACGCAGTTGATGAACATCCGG
>CAYPJN010000611.1:0-1677 GCA_964411055.1 uncultured Lentisphaerales bacterium
GGTTCGGGACCAAAAGGTCAGGGGTTCGAATCCCCTCTCCCCGACCAGTTTGAAAACCGACGTTTTTCCTAGAGAAAACGCCGGTTTTTCGCTTTTTAAGGCTGACGCCAGACAGCCATTTCCGCCCCAAAACAGCATCGAAAACGCCTTGTGTGGGTGGATGTGTGGGCTTTCGCCTTGAAGTCCTCTCCACCTTGAGCCAGGATGTGCCCTGTTGTTTCTAGGAATTGTCGGTATTTTCGGGATTTATTTGTATGTCACTGGAAATCAGATACGGGCGCGACGGCACACCGCGCAAACACTGGTACGGACGGTTCGTCGCCGGAGGCCGCACCAAGGTCATCAACCTCGGCGTCCCCGTGCGCGGCTCGCCGCCGGCCACCCTCCGCGACATGGGCGATGTCCGCTTCGAGCTCTCCCGCAAGGAGGCCGAGAAGGAACTCGAGCGCATCCGCGCTGACGCCGACCGCAAGGGCCACGCCCAGCACCTCACGGAACGCCTGATCGAGCTCAAGACCGGCAAGGCCATCGAGCACGTCCGCATCGACGAGATCGCCGCGCGCTGGCTCGCCATGCCGCGCCCCAAAACCCCGACCGCCACGTACCAGGCCGGCGTCCGCTCGGCCTGCGAGCTCTTCAAGGCCTGCATGGCCGACCGCAATCCCGACGCCGTCTACCTCTACCAGGTCACGTCGGCCGATGCCGGCGCCTATGCCGAGCTGCTGCGCGGCCGCTTCGCGCCCAAGACGGTCAAGGACTACTGCGGTGTCGTCCGCCGGGCGTTCGCCCTCTTCCTGCCGACGGGCCACCACAACCCCTTCGCCCTGCTCGTGGGCCGCCGGGCGGCGGGCGCCGGCGAGATGGTGCACCGCAAGCCGTTCTCGCCCGAGGAGCTGACCCGACTCCTGGACACGGCGCGGAGCGATGCGTTCCTCTATCCGCTGATCGTGACGGCGGCCTGCTCGGGCATGCGCCGCGGCGACGTCTGCGCCCTGCAGTGGAGCGCGGTCGATCTCGACGCCGGCATGCTGGCGGTCAAGACCTCCAAGACCGGCGCGGAGGTGGAGATCCCGATCTTCGATCCGCTGCGCGAGGTGCTCGACGTCCAGAAGGGCGGACACAGGCAGTGGGTCTTCCCGGAGGCCAACGAGATGCTGCGGCAGAACCCCGGCGGGCTGACCTGGCGCTTCAAGAAGCTGGTGGCGGACGCCCTGGGCGCCACGGAGGTTGCGGCCGCGCCCGCGCCGCCTCCCGCCGCCGAGGTTCTGGAGGCAGGCCAGGCGGCCATCCGCAAACGCGTGCCGGCCGGTTCACGCCAGAACCGCATGCTCGACCACCTGCGGCGCTACTGCGACGGCGCCTCGCTGGTTGCCATTGCCCGGGACACCGGCCGCTCGAAGGCCACGGTCTCGACCGACCTGCACACCATCGAGCAATGGATCGGCAAGCCTCTGATGCGCGTGCAGCCCGCGAGCGCCAAGGACGTCATCCGGGCCTCGACGCAGGTCAAGCGGGAGACAGGGCGGGCGGCCAGCGTGCGCGACTGGCATGCGCTGCGGGCGACCTTCGTGACTCTGGCCCTGTCAGCCGGCGTGCCGGTGGAACTGGTCCGGCGCGTGACGGGCCACGCCACCGTCGAGGTGGTGCTCAAGCACTACTTCCACCCCGGGCGGGACG
>CAYPJN010000612.1:0-1666 GCA_964411055.1 uncultured Lentisphaerales bacterium
TTGGCGTTGAGCCAGCCCGCGACATCCTTGCCCTCGTGGTTCCAGGCCAGGATGCTGTAGCCGCCGCCCGGGCAGATGATGACCGCCGGATGCGGGCCGCGGCCGCTGGCCGGGTAAAACGTCAGGGTGGGCGTCGCCACGTCCGTCAGGCGCTCGATGCCGTCGTCCGACGGCAGGAAACGTTCGACGCGGGTGGCATCCTCGGGTATCGCGAAGGGGGCGGCCTGGTTCCAGAGCCGGATGGGTTCGCAAGTGTTCATAATGCAACAGATGATAGAATTGCCGCCAAGAACAGCGCAACTGAATTCCGAATTCCGAAAAATGAAAATGCAAATCGTCGCAGGTTGAGGAGGCTGAGGAGGCGGCAAAGACGGCAGGGGAGGCTGAGGCAGGCGTAGCGCAGGTCGTACGCGCCTTCAACCAGGCCCGAGACTTTCAGCACACTGCGCCCGCCAGCGCCCATGCCACCCTAAGGCTCGTCGAGCTGCAGCGGCTGGCGATCCATGTCCTCGGCGCCACCCATCAGGGGGTCGCCGGCCGGGATCGGCATGCTCTTGCCACCCACGAACAGAGGGTTGATCGGCGGCATCCCGGCGTTGACGCGCGCCGTGTCGAGGCGTTTCAGGCGGGTGGCGAGGTCGCCCGCGGTCGCGCCGTGCTCCCGTGCCTTGGCCGGATCGAAATCCGGCGGGTAGCCGAGCACCACACCGCCGCGCTCAAGCAGCGACTGCGCCGTCTGCTTCTCATTGGCGGCGACCATGCGGTCGGCCACGGAGCAGAGTGCTTCAAGCCGCAGGTCGCGGTCCGAAGTTCCTCTCCATAGACCGACATAACAGGAGCGTTTGAGCTGGCTCCAGTCGCCGCAAGAGACCGCCCTGAGCGTGTGTTCCGCGACGGCGGCCCAGTCCGTGACCCCGTTCTCGGTGTGCGCGTCCGGTATGCGCCGCGTGGCGCGCTGGCGGGCCGGGTTGGCGAGAAACTTGTCTTCAATCAGGCGGTCAAGGGCGGCCACGCGCTCAGCTTTCGACTTCCCAGCCCATTCTTCGTTCATCAGTTGCGCGAAGGCCGAGGCGCGCTGGTTGGCCGTCGAGCATTCCGTGATTCCCCGGCGCAGATCGGCGATCCACTCGGCGGCGGCCCTGGCTTCGACCTCCGCCAGCGCCTGGTATCGCCGGCGCTCCTTGAGCTGGCCTTCGGTCAGTTGGCTCTCGGGCAGATGCATCATGGCCCCGCCCGCGGCGCCGCCGAGCCGTTTCAGCCGTTCGCGGAAGAAGGCGACGCGCGCGCCTTGACGCGCTATTCGGATGCTGATCGGAAGCTGGTCGCCATCCCAGTCGCGCCAGGCGGTAAAGACGGCGTCGGCCGAGTCAAGGTTGCCGCGGGCGGCAAAACGCTCGGCAAACCCCCGCACGACGCCGGGCCACTCCCAGCGCGTGCTGGGCGAGGATACCATCCATCCCAAGGCACGGCTCACGTCGTCGGGATAGTATTTGCGCATCGCGGCATTCACCTGGTCGGCGGAGAAGGACGCGTCGGTCGTGATCAGGGTGTTCACCGTTTCCAGGAAGATGACATGGTTCGTCTCCGCAGGGCGCCGGCGGTCGGCGTAGAGCCGGTCCAGCAGCGCGAGCGCCTGCGCGGAATCGCCGGCCTTGGCCGCGAGGCG
>CAYPJN010000613.1:0-1658 GCA_964411055.1 uncultured Lentisphaerales bacterium
CGGCCCGCTCGGCGCCCATCGGCGTCAGGTCCTGGCCCAGGCGGACGGCCTCGGAGAGGCCGAGAAGCTGCGGGTGGGGCTGGTACTTCGAGCCGCTGCAGGCCAGGATGCCGGCGCGGTCGGTCGCGACTTTCGCGCGGGCGATCCAGCCCTGCTCCGTATCGTAGCCCGCCACGACGGCGCCGTCGATTTCGCCGCGTTCGAGGGCATGGATCAGGATCGCGGAGACCACCCCTCCCGAGACCGAGGCGGCATGCACCTCGGGATCGGTGGCGTGGCCGGAGTAGACGTTGCGGATCACGCCCAGTTCGGGCGGCAGTCCGTCCCCGCCGGCGGCCCGTCCGAAAAAGGTGCGCTCGATCTTTGAAATGGGCACCTCGCGGGCCGGGCAGACGTCGGAGCATCGGGTGCAGGGCCCGTCGACGCAGGTGCCGGCGAGTTCGGGATTGAGTCCCCAAGGATAGCGCTTCATGACGATCGCCTGGGTCGGGCAGACGACCTGGCAGGCCCCGCAGACCACGCACAGGCCCGAGTTGATGCAGTCGCGCTTCAGACGGTCGAAACCTTCCTGGCTCATGTTATTCGTTCCCTGGTGCCCACGGTGCGCCTAGGCGCGTGGATGATAGCGGCGATGGACGGTGAGCAGGCGTCCAGTGTCGACATGCGTGTAGATCTGCGTGGTGGAAATGTCGGCATGGCCGAGCATCTCCTGGATGGCGCGCAACTGCGCGCCGTTGGCCAGCAGGTGGCTGGCGAAGCAGTGGCGGAGCATGTGGGGGTGGATGGCGCTCCGGCCCAGCGCCGCCCGTCCGTAGTGTCCTACGATGCCCCAGATCGTCTGGCGCGACAGGCGGCGTCCGAGACGCGACAGGAACAGGTGCTCGTCGCCGCGGTCGCGGGCCAGCGCGGGACGCGCCTCCGCCTGGTAGCGGCGGATGGCGGCCGCGGCGGCGCTGCCGAGCGGCACCACGCGCTGGCGGTCGCCCTTGCCCGTGCAGCGGATGAAGCCCTCGTCCAGGTACAGATCCTCCTGCCGCAGGTCCGCGATCTCCGAGACGCGCAGGCCACAGGCGTAGAGCAGCTCCAGCAGGGCCCGGTCGCGGCAGGCGTACAGGCCCTCGCCCGACGCGGCCGCCAGGATCTGTTCCACGGCCGCGGGCGTCAGCGTTCCGGGTAGGCTGCGCCACAGCCGCGGCGCCGCCAGCGCCTCGGCGACGTTGCCGTCCAGCACGCCCTCGGCCTGCAGCCAGCCGAAGAAGACCTTCAACGTGACCAGGCGCCGCGCCAGCGTGGCCCCCGCGAGCCCCCGCCGCCGCTCGGCGTCCAGGAAATCCACGATGTGATTCCGCCCGGCGCCGCGGGCCGCGCCGATACCCTGGCGTCCGAGGAACCGGAAGAAGGCGTCGAGGTCGGCGCCGTAGGCCGCGCGGGTGTTGGCCGCCAGGCCGCGCGCATAGGCCAGATGATCCAGGAACCGGGCGATTTCGCCTTTCATGGCAGGGCCGGCGGCGCGGTGTTGGTGTCCGCCGCCGGGCAGCGGCACGCGGGCGGCAGAGCGTGGCGCGCCTCTTCGGTGGCCGTCAGCTCGTTGGCGTCGAAGCCCGCGGCGATGATGGCGTGCTCGATGTTCTTGTGCGCCAGGATCATCGACTCGTAGC
>CAYPJN010000614.1:0-1651 GCA_964411055.1 uncultured Lentisphaerales bacterium
CGCGCATTGGATGAAGCGGGTCGTTTAGGTGTGCCGTTTAAGAGAGCCGTTTAAGAGAGCGAGTAAGATTGCGTGTATCAATTCTGCTTTCGCACGATGATCACCCCGGCGGCGTGGTCAAACCAGGCGTCCGGCACATCCGTCATAGGTCCCTCACCGAGGGGCCATTTGGTCGATGCGGGCCTTCAATCCAGTGAAGCGGCGTACCCGGCGGCAGGCGGCGCGCACGAAGGCATCGTGCCCGCACCACAGCTCGACCCCCGTCTTCGTACGGGTGATCGCCGTGTAGATCAGTTCCTTGGTCAAGATCGGGTAGTCCGCGTCGGGCACGAGCACGAGGATGCGCTCGAACTCCGATCCCTGCGACTTGTGGATGGACATGGCAAAGGCGGTTTCGTGGTCCGGAAGCAGCCGGCACGGAACTTTCCGGAACTTCGGTTTTCCGGAATCGGTCGCGGAGGCGTCGTCCGCAAAGAAGACGGCGAGTTCGCCCTTGCGGTCGGAGTCCGGCAGCACGACGCCCACGTCGCCGTTGAACAGTCCGATCGCATGGTCGTTACGGGTGATCATGATGACGCGGTGGTCGTAAAACTCGCCGGTGCGTTTGAGCGGCCGGCTTGGTTGAAGCTCCTTCAGCGTCTCATCGGAGGCAAGCTTCTGGAGCGACAGGATCTCTTCAATCAGCGTATTGACGCGCAGGGCTCCGAACGGACCCCGGCGCAAGGCGCAGAGCACGCGGAACTCACCAAGAGCGTCAAAGACCTCCGCTGGGCTCTGCGCCGAGAGGAATCCGCGGTAGCCGGCGAGAATGCTGCGCGCGAAGGCCGTGTTCACCACACCCCGGCGCGTGGCAAGCTCCGCCGGCACCTCGAATGTCTGCACGCGCGTAGACGGGGCTTCGGCGCTCTCAGTGTGTTCGGCCCGTTGCAGAGTCTCCCAGGCGGCCTCTGCCGCGCGCGCGTCCTGCGCCTCGTTGACCGCCTGGCTGAGGTGGCCGACGGGGCTCTCGGGCGGGAAGCGGCGGCTTGTGGTCAGCCGCGCCACGCACTCCTCAAGGCCCTTCGACTCGCACAGCTCGGCCAGCACGCTGCCGGGCTGCACGGAGGCGAGCTGGTGCATGTCGCCCAGCAGAACCAGGCGTGCGGCGGGGCCGAGCGCGTCCACAAGCTTCGACATCTTGGCGAGGTCGATCATGCTCGCCTCATCCACGATGACGACGTCCGCGTCGAGCGGGTTGTCCGCGTTATGCCGGAAATAGGGGGAGTCGCTGCGAAAACCGAGCAGGCGCTCCAGCGTGCACGCGGGCTCCACGGTCACACTCGGACGGAACTTGTCGCCGATCTCGCTTTGCGCCTGGCGGATGCTTTCGCCCATTCGGGCGGCCGCTTTGCCGGTCGGGGCCGCCAGCCGCACGCGCATGGACCTGCCCGACGCCTCGGCTTCCTGCGACAGGAGCGCGAGGATGCGGGCGACCGTGTAGGTCTTGCCGGTTCCCGGACCGCCGGTGATGATGGTCAGGCGGCGCGAAAGAGCCATCGTCGCCGCCTTTCGCTGATCGGCGTCCTGCAGGAGTTCGCCGACAGCGTTGTCCACGCTGTGCGTTTCGTCGCCTGTGCCGCGTGCCAGGGCCAGAAGCTTTTCCGCCACGCTG
>CAYPJN010000615.1:0-1651 GCA_964411055.1 uncultured Lentisphaerales bacterium
CACCCCGTGACTAAACGCTAACGCAACACTTTCGGCTTCCGCTTTCCGGCTTGATCGCCGATAATGCTGACAACGTCCAACAAGGAGAACCCAATGAACCCCTGGCTGATTCTGGTCATCGTCGTCGTCGTGCTCGCCGTGTCCGCGGTCGGCATCTACAACTCGCTCGTCACGCTGCGTCAGCGCTACAAGAACGCCTTCGCGCAGATCGACGTGCAGCTCAAGCGGCGCTACGACCTGATCCCCAACCTCGTCGAGACGGCCAAGGGCTACCTCAAGCACGAGCGCGAGACACTCGAGGCCGTCATCAAGGCGCGCAACCTCGCGCTGAGCGCCTCGCAACAGGCCGGCGCCGCCGTGGGCCAGCCCGACGCCATGCACTCCCTCAACCAGGCCGAGGGCCAGCTCAACGGCGCCATGGCCCGTCTGATGGTCGTCGTCGAGCGCTACCCCGAGCTGAAGGCCGACAAGAACATGGCCATGCTCCAGGAGGAGATCACGGCCACGGAGAACAAGGTCGCCTTCGCGCGCCAGGCCTACAACGACGCCGCCACGGCCTACAACACCAAGCGCGAGGTCTTCCCCGCCAACCTCTTCGCCGGCGCCTTCGGCTTCCAGCCGGCCACGCTCTTCGAGGTCACCCAGGCCGCGGAGCGCGAAGCGCCGCGCGTCCAGTTCTAGCTCCGGCGTCCCGCATGGATTTCTTCGAGCACCAGGAACAGGCGCGGCGCCTCTCGCGCCGGCTGGTCTGGCTGGTCGCCCTCGCGGTGCTCGGCGTGCTGGCCGCGCTGCACCTCCTCGGCGGCGCGGTCTGGATCCTGCTGGCCGACGCGCCCCAGCCAACCCTTGGTCCTATCCTGCGCGAACCGCGGCTGCTGCTGATCACCTGCGGCTTCGGGGGCGGCGTCCTCCTGCTCGGCACCCTAGCCAAGCTCCTGTCCCTGCGGGGCGGCGGCCCGTCGGTGGCGCTCGCCATGGGCGGCGCGGAGATCCGCCCGGAGACCGGCGGCTTCGCGGAACGGCGACTCCTGAACGTGGTCGAGGAGATGGCCCTCGCCGCCGGCGTCCGCGTGCCGCGCGTCTTCGTCCTCCGCCAGGAAAAGGGACTCAACGCGTTTGCCGCGGGTTTCTCACCGGACGACGCGGTCGTCGCCGTGACCCAGGGCCTGCTGGAGACGCTCAACCGCGCGGAACTCCAGGCCGTCGTCGGCCACGAGTTCAGCCACATCCTGAACGGCGACATGCGGCTCAACATCCGGCTGATCGGCATCCTGGAGGGCATCCTCGGCCTCTCCGTGGCGGGGCGCGTCATCATGCAGCTGGCGCTGCGTTCGCTGCGCTTCGCCCCGGTGGGCGGTCGCCGCAACCGGAAGAACAACGGCGTCGCCGTCGTCCTCGCCTTCGCGGCCCTCGGCCTGGCGGTCTGGATCATCGGCTCGGTGGGCGTCTTCTTCGGGCGCCTCCTGCAGAGCGCCATCTCGCGGCAGCGCGAATACCTCGCGGACGCCTCCGCCATCCAGTTCACGCGGGATCCCGCGGCCCTGGCCGGTGCGCTCAAGCTCATCGGCGCCGCCCCGCAAGGCGCGCGCGTGCGGGCCGGGCACGCCACCGAGGTCTCGCACATGCTCTTCGCCAGCGGCATGGTCAGCCT
>CAYPJN010000616.1:0-1648 GCA_964411055.1 uncultured Lentisphaerales bacterium
GCCGCCGCCGATGCAGCCGCCGGGGCAGGTCATGACCTCGATGAAGTGGTAGGGCGAGCCGTGCGCCGAGATGTGCTCGAGCAGGCGGCGCGTGTTACCGAGGCCGTGCGAGACCGCGACCTTCAGCTCGACGCCCTCGAGGAAGGCCCACTCCGGCTTGGCTCCGGAGATCGTCAGCGCGGCCTCCTTGACCCCCTCGAGCCCGGCGATGGACGAGACGTGCAGGTTGGCGGCCGGCAGCTCCCGGCCCGTGACGATCTCGTAGGCCGTGCGCAGGGCCGCCTCCATGACCCCGCCCGTGTTGGCGAAGATGTCGGCCGCGCCGGTGGAGAGCCCCAGCGGCGCGTCCATCGGCTCGTCCGGCAGGGCGCGGAAGTCGATGCCCGCCTCCTTGATCATTTTGGCCAGCTCGCGGGTTGTCAGCACGTGGTCGACATCGCTCACCCCGCTGGAATTCATCTCGGGCCGCTGCGCCTCGTACTTCTTGGCCGTGCAGGGCATGACCGAGACGACGACGATCTCCTTCGGCGACTTGCCGATCTTGCGGGCGTAGTAGCTCTTGGCCACGGCGCCGAACATCTGCTGCGGCGACTTGCAGGTGGAGATGTTCGGGAGAAACTTCGGAAAATAGAACTCCGCGAAGTTGATCCAGCCCGGCGAGCAGCTCGTGAACATCGGCAGCGCCACCGGCTGCTTGTCGACGAGCGCGCGCTTCAGACGCGTCAGCAGCTCCGTGCCCTCCTCCATGATAGTCAGGTCGGCGGCGAAGTTGGTGTCGAAGACGGCGTCGAAGCCCAGCCGCCGCAGGGCGGCGGCCATCTGGCCGGTGACGCGCGTGCCGGGCTCGTAGCCGAAGCACTCGCCCAGCGCGGCGCGGATCGCGGGCGCGGTCTGGACGACGACATGGAGGGCCGGATCCTCGATCGCCCGCCAGACCGCGGGAATGGCGCTCTTCTCGACGATCGCGCCGACCGGGCAGATCGCGGCGCACTGGCCGCACTGCACGCAGGCCACGCTGTCGAGGTCGCGCGTGAAGGCCGGGCCGATGACCGTCTGGAAGCCGCGACCCTGCGGGAAGAGCGCGCCGACGCCCTGCACCTCGCTGCAGACCGAGACGCAGCGCCGGCACTTGATGCATTTGCCGTTGTCGCGGACAAGCGCCGGCGTCGTCTCATCGAGGTGCGCCCGCGTCTTGGCGCCACCATAGGTGACGACGTCGATGCCCATCTCCTCCGCCAGTGCGCGCAGCTCGCAGTCGCCGCTGCGGTCGCAGGTTGGGCAGTGGCCGTCGTGCTCCGAGAGCAGCAGCTCGACCACCTGGCGCCGCGCGGCGCGCGCGCGGGCGCTGTGCGTGCGGACGACCATGCCCTCGGTCGCCGGCGTCGAACACGACGCCTGCAGCGTGCGCGCGCCCTCGACTTCGACCAGGCAGACGCGGCAGGCCCCGATCGCCTCGCGGTGCTCGAGGTTGCAGAGCGTCGGGACCGAGACGCCCGCCTGGCGCGCGGCCTGGAGCAGCGTGCTGCCCTCCGGCACCTGGAGTGTCCGGCCGTTGATGGTGAGATTCAACATGGCGTCTCCTTCCGCATCCCCCTAGCCCTCCGCCCCGCACCCGCAGGGCTGCTTGCCGTAGTCGCAGCGCAGGCAG
>CAYPJN010000617.1:0-1644 GCA_964411055.1 uncultured Lentisphaerales bacterium
GGCGAACCCCTGACGCAGTGGAGCGCCGACGGCGGCGCGGCCATCCGCGGCGAGTGGAGCGGCACCACCGAGGATCTGGCCGGAGCCGCCGCCTTCCGGCTGGTGGCCGAGGATCGCATGACCCCGGGACCGCCCAACCGCGCGTTGAGCCCGCCGATCCTCTTCGAGCCCGTGCTGGTCACGGAGCAGTTCAAGCGCGAGGTCGAGATCAAGGAGAAGCTGCGCAAGAGCCTCGGCCAGCTCGTTGTCCGCCAGCGGTTCAACCTGCAGGCAACCGCCGCACTGCACTCGTCGCTGCCGGTCTTCGATCCCGGTTCCTGGGAGGCGCGGCTCGCGGAGCAGCGCGGCATCGGCGACTACGCCGCCGATCTACTCGCCTCCGGCGGTGCGCTGCTCGGCGGCGCGCGCGTCGTGGTCGAGCGCGTTCGCGAGCCGATGGCCGAGGCCGTGGCGCAACTCGTCCGTCTCCAGGCGTCCGCGCCGGAGGGCCGCGAGGCCGCGGCCACCGTGGCGATCAACACACAGAAGCTCATCCTGCGGCTCCTGACCCTGGCCGACGAGAAGGCCGGAACGGGCGGCGCGGGGCCGGAACAGTCGGGACTGATGGCGATGGTCGACGCCCTGCTGAAGGGCCAGACCAATACCCGCGCGGCCACGGACCGCGCCGCCCTGCGCGCCGCGGTGCAGGAAGCGACGGAAGAAGCGGCGACGGAGACCGCCGAAATGCTGGAGGCGCTCGCCGGGCGTCAGGAGGCGCTGGCTCTGGACATGGCCGATCTCATCGAGCTGGCCCGGCGCGACGCCGACATGGCCAAGGAGGGCGATCCGCTCCAGGCGCTCATGACGGCCTTCGCCGACACCGCCGAAAACCTGCGCATCCGCAGCGACATGCTGCGCGCCGGGCAGGCGCTCGGAAAAGCCGCGCCGGCGCAGGCCCTCGCACCCCAGGCCGGCGCCACCAACTCGCTGCACGCCCTCAAGCGTCTCCTCGCCGGCTGGAAGGCCGAAGAGACGGAGCAGAAGACCGAGGAGGCGCTCGACATCGTCCGCGACGCGCGCGAGGCCGTACGCAAGATCGAGAAGCTCCAGCAGGCCGTCGTAGACGCGTTGCGCGCCACCGAGAGCCAGGGGAACAAGACCGACGACCAGAAGGACGAGGATCTGGTCGACGAGATCGTCGAGCTCAAGGCGCGCATGGCCGAGGCCATGCTCAAGGTCGCGACCGATCTGCAGGCGCTGCCCGACCTCGACGCGGCCAACGAACTGGTCACCGACTGCTACCAAATCTACGAGTCCATGGCCCAGGTGGCCGGCAGCGAGAAGAACACCGAGGCGCTGGAGCTCGGCCTCCAGAAGGAGGACGGCTACCTGGAGCAGATGGCCAAGACGGGGCAGAAGCTCGACGAGATGGAGCATTGGCTGCCCAACAAGCCGGACGACACCAAGCGCAACATCGAGAACTTCGACCAGGCCGAGGTACAGAGCGCGATCCCCGTCATCGGCATGCCCGAAGAGCTCCAGGATCTGATCGGCGACCTGCTCGAGGAGCAGGAGGAACTGGCCGAGAAGACCGACGATTCCATGACCAACCAGGGCGACGCCAACCCCGCCGTCGGCTGGGAGATCGCCGAGGGCGAGACCGTC
>CAYPJN010000618.1:0-1634 GCA_964411055.1 uncultured Lentisphaerales bacterium
CTGATCCTCGTGAACATCTTCAAGGGCGTGCTCAACGTCGTCGCCGGCGCGGGCGAGCTGGCCGTGGATGGCGTCATGGCGGCCGGAGGGCTGGCTGTCGATGGCGTCAAGGGCGCCGGCGGACTTGCCGTGGATGGCGTAAAGGGCGCCGGCAAGGCCGTCGGCGGCGTCGTGTCCGGGATCGGCGGACTCTTCAAGGGCGGGACGGAGGCAACCAACACATTGCCGACCGCACCCTGATCGGGGTGGTTCGCATTCCGCGCCACCACACCGGACGCGGCGAGGTTTTTTTCACGGGCGCAAGGTGGGGCCGAACCTCCGGGACGGCCAGCCCGGAGCAGAGGCCCGCGGTTCCGGAGGTCCCGCGCCACAATCCCCCGTGCATCTTAATCGTCGCCGTAGTCGTCAACCGGATACCATCGTCCTCGTCCTCGTCCTCGGTACTCGATTCCACTGCCCACTGCCCACTGCCCACTGAACTCATGCCGGTCGGTGGGCGCGGCGGCGCATAATGTCGTGCTGGACCGTCTTGTCGAGCTGCGTGAAGTAGGCCGAGAAGCCGCTGACGCGCACCAGCAGGTCGCGGTACGCCTCGGGGTCGGCCAGGGCCTTCTCCAGCGTCTCCTCGTCCGAGAAGTTGAACTGCATCTCCTGGATGCGGTTGCGGACGAAGGTCCGGGTGATCGCGCCGAAGAAGCGCGTGCCCGCCTCGCCCTGGAAGAAGTCGGGCAGGAAGCGCATGTTGACCACGGAGCAGTTGCAGCGGGTGTAGTCGGGCTTGCTGATGGAGGCGATGACGGCCGTCGGCCCGTGCTCGTCGCGCCCGAAGGCCGGCGAGGCGGCGTCCGAGAGCGGCGTCTGGGCGTGGCGCCCGTCGGGCGTCGCGGGGGTGATCGCCCCGGCCGGGATGTTGCTGACGTTGGTCGCCATGCAGGCTTGGAACCAGCCGCCGTCGACGGTCCGGCGCCGGAGGAACGCCGCGCAGGCCGCGTCGACCACGGCCACCGCGACGGCGTCGACCTCGTCGTCGTCGTTGCCGTACTTGGGCGCGCCGTTCAGCAGCATCTGGCGCACCGGCTCGTGCCCCTGGAAGTCGGCCTCGAGCGCCTCGCGTAGCTGCCGCGGCGCGAGTTTCCGCTGCTCGTAGACCAGCTTCCTGACGGCCATCAGGCTGTCCGTCACGGTGGCCAGCGACATGTAGCCGACACCGTGGCAGCGCCGGTAGCGCGCGCCGCCGTCGTTGATGTCGCGCGCGCGGGCGACGCAGTCGAAGGTCAGCGCGGAGAGCAGCGGGTCGGGGAACTGGTCCGGGGGCGCGCTGGCGATCGAGGCGTTGATCGTGTCGCAGTGCGCCTGCACGGCCTCGTCCTGCAGTCCGAGGAAGCGCTCCCAGAAGGCCGCGTAGGTCGGCAGCGACTCGATCTCGGCCATCGTGCGGCAAATGACCAGTTGCGCGTCGAAACGGCTGTCGCCCCAGGGCTGCTGGCGTCCGGGAACGACGGTCTCGACGCAGCCGACCAGCGCATAGTCGCGGGCCTCCTCCGCGGGAATGCCGAGGCTCTCGAGCATCGGGATGTTGACGTGGTCGTTGAAGATCGCCGGAAAGCCGATGCCCGTGCGGATGCTCTCGAAGC
>CAYPJN010000619.1:0-1632 GCA_964411055.1 uncultured Lentisphaerales bacterium
GATTGCCGCTTCTGCGGCACCCACAACGCCTCCACTTCGTGGCCGGTTAGTTGTCTGGTGTTCTTCTCGATCACAGGGAATGGGGAGCCGACCCCCGGGTCATCAGGCGTAGACCTCCTGGAAGGTCATCCGGAACGGAAGACCGTGTTGAACCTCGATGCACTCGATGACGCCGTCGCCCACTGCTTCCAGGTGGACGAACAGGTCGATGACTTCGACCTTGAGATCGAAGTCGGCCTTGGCGGCCTCGGGACGAGGCCCGTCCCCGCGGGCGAACTTGTGTTCGCGGATGGCGCGCGGCGGCGGATCGAACAGGGGTTCGCCGTCGAGGATATGGAGGTCCTCGATGCGGCCGAAGTTCAGCCGCTGCATTAACTCGATGAGGCGGGCCCGGGCGGGGGACAGGGATGATTTGGCGGTGGGACGGCTTGCTTGCATGGCGATTTCTCCAACTGGGTTGCTGATCTCACCAACAGCCCCCCATTAACGGATTTTGGGTGGAGAAATCGAGATCCGTCAGCGCAGTTGATTGATTGCCAGCGTTCTGTCAATTTTGGCCGACTGACGGATTTGTGACCGTCAATTTTTTGACGGATTCCGTCAAATTTGACGGCCAGCTGACGGATTCGTGACGGATTCGAGGCAAAAAAAGGGGACTCCGTCGCCGGAGTCCCTTGATTTCCAACATTCCGTCAAGGCAATGACGGTTGACGGTTAAACTGCCGTCAATCTCGCCGTCGCTGACGGCCGTTCCGGTGGAAATTGACGGATTGCGCCGTCGGCAAACGCCCGCCGGAACCGTAAGTCGTTGCGGCGCAGTATTCCGTCAGCCGGCTATCGCATCGCGTAGCACGACGGCCTGGTTGTGCGCCGTGTCACGGGCTCCATACAGGAGCACCAGACACTCCCGTGAGGCTACTTCTCGCAGGCGCTTCAGTTCCGTCTGGCGTTCGCCAAGTTCGGCCAGATACTTCTCCCGAAAGGCTTCCCATCGCTCGGGATCGTGCGCAAACCAGGTGCGCAACGCGTGGCTCGGCGCCAGGTCGCGGCACCATTCATCCAGCGCCAAGGAATCCCGCGAGACGCCGCGAGGCCAGACGCGATCAACCAGGACGCGGTAGCCAGGCGTCCGGGGCGCCGATCCGTAAACCCGTTCCAGAACGACGGTCATCACTCCCCCGATCCGGCGGCACGGGGCACGGCAACCCGGCCGGCTGCATCCAACTCGGCCAGCGTCTGTCGCAGAACGTCCGCCGACTGATGCAAGGCTGCCATCTCCTCGTCTGTCAGCCTGCCGGCGACAACCTGCTCGATGCCCTGGGCACCGACGATGCAGGGAACGCTGAGACAGACGTCGCGCAGGCCGAAAGCGCCGTCCATCAGGCTCGAGACCGACAGCACGCTGCGCTCATTGCGCAGCACGGCACCCACGATCCGAACCAGCGCCAGGCCGATGCCGTAGCAAGTCGAGCCCTTGTAGCCGATGATGTGGTAGGCGGAATCGCGCACTTGCTTCACGATCTCCTCCTTCGCCTGCTGCCACCCGCTACACCGCCCGCAGACCGCGCAGTAGTCGTTGATCGGCATCCCCGCCACGTGCGTCATCGACCAGGCGGCCACCTCGCTGTCGCC
>CAYPJN010000620.1:0-1626 GCA_964411055.1 uncultured Lentisphaerales bacterium
TCGCGGTCGCTGTTGATCGCGAGGATCTTGGCCGACTCCTGCATTCCGGCGCGGTGCTGCACCGCGCCGGAGATGCCGCAGGCGATGTAGAGCGCCGGGCGCACGGTCGTGCCGGTCTGGCCGACCTGGTGGTCGTTCTCGATGAATCCGAGGTCGACCGCCGCGCGGCTGGCGCCGACAGCGCCGCCGAGGACGTTGGCCAGGTCGCGGATAAGGTGGAAGTTCTCGCGGCCGCCGACGCCCGCGCCGCCGGCCACGATGACGCGCGCGGCCTTTAGGTTGACCTTGCGCGGACGGGAGATCTTGGAGACCACCTTGACAGGCAGCTCGATACCGTCGAGGTGCACGGCGGCCTTGACGACCTTGCCGCGCCGCGCGGTATCGGATTCGCTCATGCGCATGACGCCCTCGCGCACCGTGGCCATCTGCGGCCAGCGGTAGGGATTGACGATCGTCGCGATGATGTTGCCGCCGAAGGCCGGGCGCACCTGCAGCAGCAGGTTAACCTGCTCCTGCTTGGTCGAGGGATCGGTGTAATTGCCGATCTGCAGGTCGGTGCAGTCGGCCGTCAGGCCGCAACGCTGCGCCGAGGCCACGGTGGGCGCCAGGTCGCGACCCATGGCCGTGGCGCCGAAGATGCAGATCTGCGGGCGACGCTCCGTGATCAGGTCGCTGACGACTCTGGCGTAGCTCGCCGTCTGGTAGTCCTTTAGGCGGGGGTCGTCGGCCACGTACACCGTGTCGGCCCCGTGGCGGATAAGCTTCTGCGCCAGCTCCCCGACCTGGTGTCCGGCCAGCACGCAGGCCAGCGGCACATGGAGCGTGTCGGCCAGCTCGCGGCCCTTGCTCAGCAGTTCGAGGGGCACGTCGGAGAGGACGCCGTTCTCCTGCTCCGCGTAAATCAGTATCTCGCCTTTGCGGTTGGGTTCCATGTTGCGCTTGCTCCTCGATCAACTGATCGTGTGGTCCTTGATGAGCTCGCCGATCAAGTGGCCTATGCTCTCCTGGGTGGGCTCGAATTCCCGGTAGGCGCCGCCCGCGAGGACGATCGACTGGATGCGGTGGACACGCGTGGGGCTGCCCGCGCCGCCGCACCAGGCCAGGTCGGCGCCGATGTCGTCGAGGCTCCACTGGTCGATCAGCAGGCCCTGCGCCGAGAGCTCGTCGGCGCGGCGCCGGGTCTCGGCGGCACGCGCCTCGTGGGGCTCCGCCGCGCCACGCTCGGTCTCGACGGCCTTGGCGATCTCGGCGGCAGCGCGCGCCTTCTTGAACTTCATGACCTTGCGCATGGCGGCGGGGCGCATCTCGTTGGCGCTCTCCATCACGGTGAAGAGCACGGGCAGGCGGGCCAGCGCCGTCTCCGTGCCGGTGCCGATGTTGCGCGTGACGCGTGCCTGGCGGCCCTCCAGCGCGAGATTTTCCATGTAGGTCATCAGCGTGAAGCCGAGCTTCTCGGCTAACTGCGGACCCACCTGGGCCGTGTCGCCGTCGATCGCCTGGCGCCCGCAGAAGACGAGGTCGGGCGCGAGGCGGTGGACGGCGCAGGAGAGGATGTAGCTGGTCGCCAGCGTGTCCGAGGCGGCCGCGCGGCGGTCGGTGACGAGGATGCAGCGGTCGGCGCCGCGC
>CAYPJN010000621.1:0-1624 GCA_964411055.1 uncultured Lentisphaerales bacterium
TCCCCTCGGTGACCAGGTCGAGCACCGTGTGGCGCGGGTTGAGCGAGGCGAAGGGGTCCTGGAAAACCACCTGCACCTGGCGCCGGAAAGCCTTGAGCGCCGCGCCGCGCAGGGAGGCGATGTCCACCCCGTCGACCCGGATCTCGCCCGTGTGCGGACGCTCCAGTTTCAAAATCGTGCGCGCCAGCGTGGTCTTGCCGCAGCCCGATTCCCCGACGATGCCCACCGTCTCGCCAGCCTGCAGTGTCAGGTTCACCCCGTCCACGGCGCGAACGACGCCGACGGTCCGCGCGAAGAGGCCGCGGCGGATCGGGTAATAGGTGCGCAGGTCGCGTATTTCCAGAAGAGGTGTCATGTTCCCAAAAGAGGCTTGGGCGCGGAGCCCGCGGACTGGGCGCCGGCAGGCTCGGTCGGCCCGCCGCGGACGAGGAAGCAGCGGCTCGCATGCTCCTCGCCGCACGGCAGGAGACCGGGATCCCCTTCCGCGCAGCAGGGCATCGCCTGGGGACAGCGCTCGCGGAAACGGCAGCCCGCGGGCCAGTGGAGCGGCGAGGGCACCTGCCCCGGTATCGCCTGCAGCCGCCGGCCGCGGGTCGCCGCCGAGGGCAGCGCCGCCAGCAGCGCCTGCGTGTAGGGATGGCGCGGCCGGGCGAAGAGCGCCTCGCAGGGTGCCGTCTCGACGATCTGCCCGGCGTACATGACCGCCACGCGCGTCGCCATCTCCCAGATCACGCCCATGTCGTGGGTGATCAGCAGCAGCCCGCTCTGGCGGCGATGGAGGCGCCGCAGGAGCGCGAGCACCTGCGCCTGGGTGGTGACATCCAGCGCCGTGGTCGGCTCGTCGGCGATGACCAGGTCGGGATCGTGCACCAGGGCCATGGCGATCATGACCCGCTGCTGCATGCCGCCGGAGAGCTCGTGCGGCCAGCAGCGGGCGCGCGCGGCGGGATCGGGAATGCCGACCCGGCCCAGCCAGTCGTGGACCTGCCGGCGCAATTCCGCCTGCGTAACACGGCGATGCAGGCGGATCGCCTCGGCGATCTGGGCGCCTACCCGGTGCAGCGGCGAGAGGGCCGTCATCGGCTCCTGGAAGATCACGCCGATGCGGCGTCCGCGGAGGCCTTGCAGCGCCTCCGGCGCCAGCGTGTCGAGCCGCCGGCCGTCGAGCGCGATGGCACCGGCATTGATCCGCGCCGGCGGCATCGGCAGCAGCCGGGGCACCGACATCGCCAGCGCCGACTTGCCGCAGCCCGATTCGCCGACCAGCCCGAGCACCTCGCCGCGCCGCAGCTCCAGCGAGACGCCGTCGACGGCGTGGAGGCTGCCCGACTCGGTCTCGAAGCGCACATGCAGGTCGCGGATGTCGAGCAAGGACATGGCGGTTAGTCGCGCCCGAACTTGCGGGCCAGTTCCCGCAGCGGGGTGAAAATCATGGTCGGCCGTCCGCGGGGGCAGGTGTAGGGCATCCGGGTGGCGGCGAGGTTGCGGACCAGCGTTTCGATCTCGGCGGGCTTGAGCGCGCCGGCGCCGGCGGCGGCGCGGCGGCAGGCGGCCTCGGCGATCGCCTCCTCGCGCCACTTGCCGGCGCCGCGGCGCGCGCCGGAGGCCTGAATGTCGTGCGCCA
>CAYPJN010000622.1:0-1620 GCA_964411055.1 uncultured Lentisphaerales bacterium
AGGCGGTTGTTGCGGTTGATGACGCGGCGGTAGAGGTCGTTGAGGTCGGAGGTCGCGAAGCGTCCGCCCTCCAGCGGGACGAGCGGGCGCAGCTCGGGCGGGATGACGGGCAGCACGTCGAGGATCATCCACTCGGGCTTGGCGCCGTTGGAGCGGAAGCCCTCGCAGATCTTCATGCGCTTGGTGATGCGCTTGCGGGTCTGCTTGCTCCTGGTGTTCTCGATCTGCTCCTCGAGGTCGGCCATCATCTGGTCGAGGTCGATCCGGCCCAGGCACTTGCGGATCGCCTCGGCGCCCATCATCGCCTGGAAATTCTCGCCGTACTTCTCGACCGCCTCGGCATACTCGGTCTCGGAGAGGAGCTGGAGGTAGTTCAGCGGCGTGTCGCCCGGCTCGACGACGAGGCGGTCCTCGTAGTAGAGCACGCGTTCGAGCTGCGAGGCGGTCAGGTCGAGCATCAGGCCGATGCGGCTCGGCGTGCACTTGAAGAACCAGATGTGGGAGACCGGCACGGCCAGCTCGATGTGGCCCATGCGCTGCCGGCGCACGCGGGAGACGGTCACCTCGACGCCGCAGCGGTCGCAGACGACGCCCTTGTGCTTGATGCGCTTGTACTTGCCGCAGGCGCACTCCCAGTCGCGCGTCGGACCGAAGATCCGCTCGCAGAAGAGGCCGTCGCGCTCCGGGCGGTAGGTCCGGTAGTTGATCGTCTCGGGGTTGCGGACTTCGCCATGGCTCCACGAGCGGATGGTCTCGGGCGACGTCAGCGAGATGCTGACGGCGTCATACTGGTCCGACTCGAGGCCCCCGAGCACTTCCTTGGCTGCGTATGGATTCACTGTTCGTCTCCCGCTGGAACGCTAGATGACAGGCGTGGGACGGCTGTCGCCGCCCAGCAGTTTCATGTCGAGGCAGAGGCCGCGCAGCTCGTTCATCAGCACGCAGAAGGACTCCGGCATGCCGGCCTCGAGCGTGTTGTTGCCCTTGACGATCGACTCGTAGATGCGCGTGCGTCCGGCGACGTCGTCGCTCTTGACGGTCAGGA
Organism: uncultured Lentisphaerales bacterium; assembly: GCA_964411055.1. Classification (GTDB taxonomy): domain Bacteria; phylum Verrucomicrobiota; class Kiritimatiellia; order RFP12; family JAAYLN01; genus JAAYLN01. The sequence goes on from CAYPJN010000622.1 coordinate 1,046, forward strand.
GCTCCTGCAGCGCGTAGGCCGCGCCGTAGGCCTCCAGCGCCCAGACCTCCATCTCGCCCATGCGCTGGCCGCCGTACTGGGCCTTGCCGCCGAGCGGCTGCTGCGTGACGAGCGAGTAGGGCCCGGTCGCGCGCGCATGGATCTTGTCGGTGACGAGGTGGTGGAGCTTGAGCATGTAGATCTGGCCGACGACCACGCGCTGGTCGAACGGCTCGCCGGTGCGCCCGTCGTAGACGACGGACTTGCCGTCCTCGCAGAGGTAGGCTGTCTCGCCGGGCGTCTGCTCCTGGGCCTGTCGCGCCCGGCGCATGAGCGCGTCGATCTCGCCCTCCAGGATGCCGTCGAAGACCGGCGTCGTCGCGTGGAAGCCGAGCGCCTTGCAGGCCGCGCCGAAGCAGGTTTCAAAGAGCTGGCCCAGGTTCATGCGCGACGGCACGCCGAGGGGGTTGAGCACGATGTCGACCGGGGTGCCGTCGGGCAGGAAGGGCATGTCGCAGACCGGCACGATCTGCGCGACGACGCCCTTGTTGCCGTGGCGCCCGGCGAGCTTGTCGCCCACCGAGAGGTTCTTCTTG
>CAYPJN010000623.1:0-1605 GCA_964411055.1 uncultured Lentisphaerales bacterium
GCGGAATGCGCTCGCGCGCCACCCATGAACTCATCGAGAACTCGCCACTCTCAAGGATCTACTATTTGAACTTGAGTGTGATTGTGCCGTCCGGGTTTCTGGTGACGGCGTCGACATCCATGTTGGTGGCGTCGACTGCCGCGAAATATTCCTCTTTGGAGGAATAGACGGTGTGCTTCTCCGCTATAATCTTCTTCGCGCGGACCGCCCCTTCTTCGAGAAGCATCGCGAGCGCGACACTCTGGATTTTCGCACTTGTCACACACGCCTTCTCCGGATCGACGATAAGATACTCTGACGAATGCGCCGCCCCGGCCGCGCCGCCGACGTACGGATGAAGCGAGGGGATAACACTCGAGACATCGCCCATGTCGGTGCAGCCGGTCCCCCAATAGCCGCCGTACGAGGCTTGGTCGCCGAAGAAAATTTTCGCGGCGCTGCAGAGTACCTCGCCCAGATTGAGGTCGTTCTGATTCGGATGATAGCCGACGATATCATGAAGCTCCAGTTCGCAGTCCATAGCAGCCGCGGCGCCGGCAAAGGCTCGGTTGATCTTTTCGTTGGCGTCCTTCATCGCAGCCAGTGAGCCTCCGCGAACGTAGCTTTCAACCTTCACGCAGTCGGGAATCGAGTTTACGGAAGAGCCGCCTTCCGTAATAATCGGGTGGAAGCGGATCGTGTCGCCATCCTTGAATGTCTCACGCAGGGAGTTCGCCGCGTTAATCGCGTTCATCGCGGCATAGAGGGCGTTTCTGCCGTTCCACGGAGCGCCGCCGGCGTGCGAGCTCTTTCCTTTGAAAACGGCAGTTTTGATGAACGTGCCGTTCTGTCCGCGGCCGTAGCTGAAACCACTGTCTTTCTGTCCCGTATGTATCGTGAAGGCGATGTCGACACCGTCCAGAAAGCCGCGGTACATGAATTCCTGTTTTCCGGCTATGTAGCGGATGACGCCTTGTCTCCTGAGCTCGTTGCGGTAGCCGATTTCGATGCCCTCCTCGGCGGGTACGGCGATGAGCCGGATTGCGCCGCAGAGCGCATCGAGAGCTCCGGGAGCCTTCAACGCCGCCGCGACGCCGTACATCGCGGCCGACTGGCAGTTGTGGCCGCAGGAATGGACGGCGCCGGTTTCTTTGTCGCACTCCGGATGCGTCGGAACGATGAGCGAGTCGAGTTCGCCGAAAACCGCGATGCGAGGCCCGGGACGTCCGGTCTCGATATCGACGCAGAAGCCGGGAATGTTGCCCGCCTCGCGGACGGTGTATCCCAGTCCCTCGTAGAGTCCTTTCAGATAGGCGTGTGTTTTCCACTCCTTGTATCCGGGCTCGGGATTGTTCCAAATGCGCCTCTCGGCTTCGAGAATCTGCTTTTTGCGATTCTCGATTTCGCCGGTAAATATGTCGTAGTTCAAAGGGTTGCTCCTGCTTCCTAATACTAGCATTCCATAGGCATGTGCACGGGCGGGAAAAAGAGTCGGCCGGTAGACCGTTTGCCGGTGGCCTACAGGCCTACGAATAGACAACAACCTCGCCGCCGCCAAGTGTTCCGCGCCCAAGAGGGCTGATTTTCCCTGCCGGCAAGAGACCAGCATACCGTATTCCGGCAGAC
>CAYPJN010000624.1:0-1605 GCA_964411055.1 uncultured Lentisphaerales bacterium
TGCCGTCCGCGGGGAGCCTATGGGATGCTAGTGATTTCGAATGGATTCGCACAAGCGACAATACGGAAGGGCCGTCATGAAAAAGTCAGTCGTTGCATGCCTGGCGATGGTATTCGGAACCGGATGGTTGTTAGCTAATACATACTATGTCGCCGCAACCGGCGGCAGCGACGAGGCCGCCGGAACGGAAGCGGCACCCTTCGCGACGGTCGAGAAGGGTGTCCAGACGGCTCAGGACGGCGACACGGTCGTGCTCCTCGCGGGCACGCACACCCTCGCGACGGTCGGCAACTGGCTGCTCATCGACAAGGCGGTCACCGTCCGCGGCAATGGCGCCACGGTGGACGACGTTGTCGTCCAGCCCAACAAGTCCACCGGGATCCACTGTTTCTTTACCGTGTCGAATGCGCTCGCCCGCGTCGCGGATCTCACCTTCACCGGCGCGGCGATCGTCGACAACGCAACCGACGCCTACCGTCAGTCTCCGTTTTACCTCTGGGACGGCGCACTGACGAACTGCATCATCCGCAACAACTCGCAGGCCAACACCGGCACCGTCAACCAGCGCGGCGGGATGATCGTCGATTGTCTCTTCCGCAACAACAGCAGCTCGTCCGACAAAAGCCACGGGCTCGGATACGGTGGTGCGCTCTATATCGCCGGTGGCGTGACCACGAACTGCGTCTTCCGCGGCAACTACACCCGCTGCTTCGGCGGCGCCATCTACGCGTATGGCGGCCTCGTCACGGACTGCGTGGTCACCAACAACTCCATCGAGCGCCACTACGGCTTCAATATCTGCATCAACGGCGGCACCGTGCGCGGGTGCGACGTGGCTGACGGCCGGCAGACCGCCCCGAACAATCCGGGCGGCGGCGTCTGCGTGGTGCGCGGCGTTCTTGAGCAGAGTCGCGTCCGCGGCAACGTCACCTCCGGTTCCGCCGCCGGCGTGGCGCTTGTGAATAGCCCGGCGGGTATCACCGTGAACTCGTCCGTCACCACCCAGATCGTCCAGAACTGTGTCATCTACGGCAATGCCGCGGGCGCGAACGGCGCGGGCGTCTGGATGGACTCCGGCTGCCTGGCGAACTGCACCGTGTCCGGCAATACCTGCGCCATTGGTTCCGGCGCGGGCGTCTACCAGACCGGCGGCGCCGTGATCAACAGCATCGTGTTCAACAACAATTTCGACAACATTTTCACGTCTGGCGGCACGGTGGCCAGCACCTGCTCGGATACGGCGGTCGCGGGCGTCGGCAACCTCGCCGCCAATCCGTTATTCATGAATCCCGGAGCCTTCGACTTCTCGTTGCGTCCCGGTTCCCCCGCGATCGACTCCGGCACCAACCTCGTTGGCATTGCCAACGACTTGCGCGGCATCCTTCGGCCGCAAGGCGCCCGCTTCGACATGGGGGCGTATGAGCGTGTCTCCGGTGCCGGGGATCTGGCTTGCGGTTTCACGGTTTCCGCGGAGCGGTTTACCGAGGCGACCGACGTTGTCCTGAACGGGTACGCCGACGGCGCCGATACCATCGGTCTCGCCTTCATGTGGGATTTCGACAACGACGGCGACGTGGACGACATCGGCAGCGAAGTGACGCTCTC
>CAYPJN010000625.1:0-1595 GCA_964411055.1 uncultured Lentisphaerales bacterium
CAACTGGCTCTTCCTGGGCAGCGAACGCGGGGGCAAGGCCGCTGCCAACTGGATGAGCATCATCGCCACCTGCAAGCGCGCCAACGTGGAGCCGTTCGCCTACCTCAGCGATGTCCTGCGTCGCCTGCCCGTCGCCACAACTCCGGAGCAAGTGCGTCAACTGCTGCCGGACGTCTGGAAGCCGCAGGCGACCTGATCAACGTCGGAACCAAATCCCGAAGCCTGGCGGCGGGGGGTGCGGTTGGCCGGACGCTTACGTTGGTGAAGGTGAAGGCCTCGCCCGAGCTGGCGATGGCGGTGCGGCGGCCGAGCGCATCGTACGTGTAATCGTACTGCGAGATCGTCCGGTCACCGGTGTAGCCGTTGTGGACACGGGTGATGTAGGGCATGACCGGATCGTAGCTCCGGGTCATGGTGTGACCATGCAAGTTGCCCCATGGTTTTCACCAAGTCGGTATCGGCCAGGTAACCACAGGTGTAGGTGTTATCACGCCAACGCGGCGCACAGCAATCCTAAAGTGTAATGTCAAATTACGACCCCTTTACCCCAAATGGCGCTTCCGGGTTTAGCGTGGGATTTAGCATTGAGCGGGATAAAGGTTCAGCCCTCCGAGGTGGAAGAACACGTCGACTTTGAAGCGTTCCCTGTTACGGTAGCCACATGATTGAGCCACCAGTTCGCCGATACGACTGTTGATTGCCTCTGCCGGACTGTTTGAGATGCGCAGACGGAAGTAGGAGAGAATATTGCGAAGATGATCCTTGAACATGCGAGCGACCTTCTTGACGGGAGCGAGGCGTGTGGCCATGGCCTCGCGATACCAGGCTTTGAAAGTCGCGGCGGCCGTGTCGTAGTCGGGAGACTTCCAGAATTCCCTCCACAGCTCTTTGACTGCCCAGGCTTTGGCCGTCTTGAGCTTGGTGTTGGCAATCAGCCGTTCAAATCGCTTGGCCCACTTGGACGGCAGGTTCTCTCGTCCGTAAAGCCAAAGGAACCGGCTTCCCTTCAGCACATCCTCGCCCTGGTAGTTCAGAGCTGCGTGTTCGGCCCGGCGCACCTGATCGACAGCCTGGTTCATGTAGGTCGCCAGATGGTACGAGTCATGGACGATCTTCTCAACGGCGTCAGGCACACGCATGACCGTCGCGTTCCAGAACGGCTCCCACATGTCCATCGCCACCGCCTCGACGGCCTCGCGACGCTCCGGACTCATGCCCAGCCAAAACCGATCCAGGCTATCCGTGGTTCGCTCATCCCCGATGTAGACGACCCGTGCCCGCCCTGCATCCAGTTGGCTCACAATGGTCACGTACGTCTGTCCGCGTCCCACAGCCTTCTCGTCTACGCACAGCCGTCGCATCGGTGTGTCCTTGCGCCGTTCGAGTCCCCGGCGCACACCCCGCTGCTTGATCCCGTCCGCCTCGTCCCAGCTGATCCGCAGCAGATCCGCCGCCGCGCGGGTCGAGCAGACCAGCAGCACATCGATCGCAAAACGCTCAAACAAGGCCGTGAACCGCCCTCGCGGCTCTGCCCAGGGCACCTTGACCGTCTGGGTTCCGTGATCCGGACACTTCACGCGGGGCACGTCCGCCAC
>CAYPJN010000626.1:0-1591 GCA_964411055.1 uncultured Lentisphaerales bacterium
GACTCTCGCCATGACGACCGTCCATCAGATCCGCTTCCAGAAGCTCAATCCGCAGGCCAGCCTCCCCGTGCAGGCGCATCCCGGCGATGCCGGTATGGATCTGCATGCCTGCGAGCATGTCACCCTGGCGCCCGGCGCGCGGGGGATTGTCCGCACCGGACTCGCCGTCGAGATTCCCGAGGGGCTGGAGGGGCAGGTGCGTCCGCGCAGCGGGTTGGCCCTCAGGCATGGCGTCACGGTGCTGAACGCCCCGGGCACGATCGATGCCGGCTACCGGGGCGAGATCGGCGTCATCCTGGTGAACCTCGGCGAAGCGCCGTTTGTCGTCGAGCCGGGCATGCGCATCGCGCAACTGGTCCTGGCGGCGGTGGCGCGGGTGACGGTGACGCTCGCGGACGAACTGGGCGCATCCGCGCGCGGTGCGGGCGGCTTCGGGTCGACGGGTACCTAGACCTTCGTCTCCCACCCATTGCGGCAGTAGTCCCGGCGGAGCCAGTGGCGATCGCCGGAGCCCTTGGCGAAGGTGCAGGTGGCGGGGTTCCAGTCGAAGCCCGTGTCGTAGACGAAGCTCAGGTTGCAGAGATGGCAGAGGATGGCCGCGCGTGCGCCCGTCTCGGCCGGCGCGATGGTGGGCTGGCGGGTTTTCAGGCAGTCAATGAAGTTCGCGATCTGGTTGGGGCTCTTGTAGAGCTGGAGCGGCAGCGTGTCGATGGCGTAGCGCTTGTCGAGAAGGTCGAGGGCTGTGACCAGCGCGTTGTCCGCCTGCTGCACAGCCACCTTGCCGTAGTCCTTGCCGACCGAAGCCGCGACGAGCCGCATGCCGCCGAAGTCGGCTTCGGCGAGCGCCTTGCGAACCGCGGCGTCGGGCTCGACGCCCGGGCCTTCCCAGACGGCGATCTTACCGCGGTTGACGGCCACGATACCCTTGGTTCCGTAGAATACCGTGCCCCAGGTGGAGAACGGGTTCTGGGCGATGACAATGCCGTTGGCGAAGACGAGCTTGACGCCCTGCTGGCGTCGACCGCCGTGGATCGGGTTGCAGGAATGGGGCGCGTCGGAGCAGATGATCCGCGTCGGGCCCGAGCAGTCCATGTCGATGCCCCACTGGGCGATGTCAAGATGGTGGGCGCCCCAATCGCCGTTGTAGCCCGTGGCGTAATTGTCGTCGAAGCGCCAGAACATCGGGTAGAAGTTGTTCACGCCGCGCGGGGCGCACTGGTCGGAATATGGCGAGCAGGGAGCCGGCCCGAGCCACATGTCCCAGTCGACGTCCGGATTGGGCGCGCCCTCGGCGGTGGCGTTGTCGAGGCTCGAGAAGAAACGGTGGGGCTGCGAAGGACCGCCGAGGAGCGGGGCGTTGGTGCCCTCGCCGAAGTTGCAGTCCACGAAGCGGATCTCGCCGGCGATGCCGTTGCGCACGAGCATCGCGGCCGTGCGGAACTCGCGCCAGGAGCGCTGCATCGAGCCAGTCTGGAAGATGCGGCCGTATTTGACCTGGGCCTTCATCACCTTGACGGCCTCGTCTATGTTGAAGGTGAGGGGCTTCTCGCAATAGACGTCCTTGCCGTGCTTCATGGCCTCGACGGCGATG
>CAYPJN010000627.1:0-1586 GCA_964411055.1 uncultured Lentisphaerales bacterium
CAGAACAAGCCGATCTACGTGATCCGCGAGACCGCGCAGTCCAAGCGGATGGAGTGACCAGGGACACTGTTCCGGCAGCAGGTTTCTGGTTCGCTTCGCAGGACGCCTGGATGGCCGCGATGCAGGCGGCGAGGGTCGCGAAGACCGGGACGGCGTGCGCGCGCACGCAGGCGGCCAGCGCCGGATCGGCAGTTTCCCCGGGCGCCACCAGCGCCGCGCGGATGCCGGCGCGCAGGCCCGCCTGCAGGTCGCTCAGCCGGTCGCCGACCATCCAGCAGGCGGCGGGTTCGAGCGCGAACTGGTCGATGCACTCCAGGATGAAGCGCGGCGAGGGTTTGCGGTAGACGGCGGGCGCGTCGGGATGCTCGGCGGCCATGCAGCAGGCGTCGAAGATCCGCGTGCCCTGGCCCAGCAGACGAAAGAGCCGGCGGTTGACGGCGTCGACCTGCTTCCATGTGAAGTAACCGCGGCTGACGCCGCTCTGGTTCGAGAAGAGGAAGAGCCGGTGGGTGCGGCGCGCCCGGCGCAGTGCCTCCCGCGCCCCGGGTAGCAGATCCACCCCGCCGGCACGATCCAGATAGCCGGTGTCGCGGATGATGGTGCCGTCGCGGTCGAGGAAGAGCGCCGCCCGCCGCGACGCGGCGGCGTCACGCCTGCCGCGCATGGGCCAGGATCTCCTCGGGGGTGGCGGTGGCGGTGCCGAGCTTGGCGACCACGACGCCCGCTGCGACATTGGCCAGTTCGACCGCGGACTCGGGCTCGGCCCCGGCCGCCAGCGCCGCCGTGAGCACCGCCGTGACCGTGTCGCCGGCCCCCGAGACATCGAAAACCGCGCGCGCTGCGGTTGGCACCTGCCGCACGATCCGGCCTCCGCGCGAGATCAGCATGCCGTCGGCTCCGAGGGTGATCACCAGCAATTGCGTGGCGTACCGCGCATGCAGCCGGCGGCAGACCTCGTCGGGCGGGAAGGCCTCGTCCGTCCCGGCCCCCTGCATCTGGGCCAGCAGCAGCGCCTCGTTGCGGTTGGGTGTGATCAGCCCAAGGCCCTGGAACGCCAGGCCCGGACGCGGCTTGGGGTCGAGCGAGACCAGCTTGTCCGGGCCGGCCAGCGCCTGCACCTGGCGGATCAGCCCGCTGGTGACCACGCCCTTGGCGTAATCGGAGAGAATCACCGCGTCGGCCGCCGCGATCCGCTCCGGCAAGTCGAGACGCACCCAGGTCTCCGGCAGGGCATAGGCCTCGGGCGCGGCCTCGCGGTCGAGTCGGCAGAGCTGCTGGCCCCGGCACATGACGCGCGTCTTGACGATCGTGGGGCGCGCGCCGGCCGTGAGCGCGCCATCGAGAACCAGACCCCGCCGTTCCAGCACCTCGCCGAGCCGCCGGCCGTCGGCGTCCGCGCCCGACGTACCGGCCAGCTCGACCCGCACGCCGAGCGCGCGCAGATTGAGGGCGACATTGGCGGCCCCGCCCGCGGTGAAGCTGTCGCGCTCGACCTTGACGACGGGCACCGGCGCCTCGGGCGAGATGCGGGTGGCATCGCCCCAGATGTAGTGGTCCAGCATCAGATCGCCGATGACCAGGATCCG
>CAYPJN010000628.1:0-1577 GCA_964411055.1 uncultured Lentisphaerales bacterium
GGGCGGCCCCGCTGGCGGCGGCCTCCGACGCGAAGCGCGGATCCGCCAGCAGCGCACCGAGGCGGTCGAGCGTCTGGAGCGCGGTCTCATGGCGGCGCTGTTCCGTCTCCAGCCGCGCGCGCATCCCGGCCGACTCGCCCACCATGCCCACCGCCGCCAGCAGCGTGTCGAGACCCGTGTGCGCCATCGAATCGGCGGAGGTCGCCAGGAAGAGGATGTCGCGCTGTAGGCTATCCCGGTGCGGCTGGAGCCCCTCCAGCAGCCGGAGCTGCAGGGCCAGTTGCAGCGCATAGACGGAGCCGTGGGCCAGATCTGGCAGCAACGAGACCGCGTCGTAGGAGGCCCCGATCAGCACCGCCCGGCGCGCGCCGCCGCCCGGCGCGCGCATGACGCCGAGCAGGTTGCGCACCGGCACGTTGCGGTAGGCCGAGCGCGCCTCCAGGCGGACCGTGCGCCCGACATAGTCCAGGATCTCCGGCTCGGCCACGAGGCGCACGTAGTTCAGGGGCAGCGGCAGGCGCAGGCTGCGCAACTGGTCCCAGGGCAGTTGGTCGAGTCCCCCGGCGTGGGTCACGATCATCGCCTGGAACCCGAGATCGCAGTACTGCGCCGGATCGAGGGCCAGCTCCTTGAAGAGCGGTTGCGCCAGGTCCACGACCGCGATCTTGTTGGTGAAGCCCAACGCGCCGCGGACGTTCGCCTCGGTGATCATCATCAGTTCGCCGACCAGCCCGCCCGGGGGCGTGACGCCCGGCTGGATAAAGTTCGGCTGCGCGGGCCAGATACCGATGTCAAGGGCGGCGCCATCGGCCTCCAGCCGGAGGGTCTCCGCCAGCGGGTAGGCCACGTCGAGCTCGTGCTCGAGGCACTCGAGCCCGCCGTCGCGGTAGCGCCGGGCAAGCAGTTCGAGGGTGGCCGCATGGCCGGGCTGCCCCGGGGCGCGGGAGCCGAGCGCCTCGATCGCGCCAAGCGTCTCGCGCACGGCCGCCGGGGCCAGCGCGGCCTGCATGGCGCCGCGGTCGTAGCCGCGCGCGAACGGCACCGGCGCCTCGTAGGGCGCGGGATCGAAGATCTCGAGGAAACCGACGACGACCGCGGCCGCTACCGCGAGGAAGGCCGCGGTCCAGGCGATCTGGCGCGGGACGGATCGGTGGGCGGAGGGCTTCATGGTCATGGAATGGCCGGATAGAGTTTGGCAGCCCCCTGGGCCACGCTGATGCTGTTGATTAAGAAGAAGACGAGCAGGGTGATCAGCGCGCCCAGGAAGACGCCGACGAAGAAGGGCTGGAGCTTGTTGCGCACGGCCGTGGCGCCGCCGACCTTGAGCACGAGCGATCGGATCGCCCAGGCCACCAGCAGGTTGCCCCAGTTCGCGCAGTCAAAAACGTGCGTGCTGCCGAGGACGAAGCCGATCGGATGGAACCAGAAACCCGAGAAGAACTGGCGCAGCAGCGTGAGGATCATGGCGATCACGCCCCCGACGACCATCGTGCGCTGGCCCCAGTCGGCTACGCTGACCGTGGGCCCCCCGGCCTCGCGGAGCCAGGTGGTCGTCGTCACGTTCAGGTCGGAGCGGA
>CAYPJN010000629.1:0-1574 GCA_964411055.1 uncultured Lentisphaerales bacterium
TCTCGCGGGCGCCGCTGCGCATGGCCGGCCTCGCCGGCGAGCGGCTGCAGGGCGGTCCGGAGGTTCCCGGCTGCGCGGGGGGCACATGGAAGCATGGCGCCGCCGCCACGCCGCCCGTGCTGGCGGTGACGCCGCTGGACGGCACGGCGGTGCGCGACCTGCAGGATCTGCGCGCCCTCCTGCAGGGCGTGGCGCAGACGCTCGCCGAGGAGCGCGCCGACCGGGTCTTCACGGACATGCCGGTCGTGCGCGGGCCGCGCGGCGTCTACCGCGACAACATCGTGAAGCGCTCGCCCCGCGACATCGAGGCGGCCGGGGAACGGGCCACACAGCGCGCCGCCCAGGCCCTGGAGAAGTTCATGCGCACGCCGGGCCGCCGGCTCGTCGCCGCCCGGCCGGACGGCAGCTTTGTCTCGCCGGAACTGGCGCCCGGCGACTACCTGCTCTGCGGCATCGTGCGGCCCCGCGACCCCCGCGCGCGCGCCGGGCTCGCGCCCGGCCTGGGCGTCTGGTGGACCGAGTTCACCCTCGGCCCGCATGAACAGATGCGGTACGCACTGGACGAGACGAATACGATCGGCTGGGAGCAGATCTTCATCGCGCGATAAAAGCTCCTGCAGCGGGCGGCGGGTAAAGGTGGGACAGGCATTCCTGCCTGCCCGTGAGTTGCTTGGCGTACCAATCTTTGTCCCGATCCTATTCCCAATCCCTGTCCCAATCCGTGTGCCGATCCGTGTGCCGATCATCATCCCGATCCTTGTCCCGAAAGCACGGGGTTCGATTCCGAGGACGAGGACGAGGACGATGGGAGCCGGTTGGCCGATTACGGTGACGGGGAAACAGTGACGCGGAACCTCCGAAACCGCGGGAAACGCTTCTACGGGACGGCCTTACCGAAGATTACGACGATCCGGCCTGCCTGCAATCCTGTCAATGCAACGCCGAATGGTTTATGATTGCGGCCGGAGAACATTCCATGCCGACACCATCCCTGACGGCCGGCCAGTTGGCCGGCATGATCGACCACACGTTCCTGAAGGCTTCGGGAACGCCCGCCGACATCGAGCGGCTCTGCCGGGAAGCGATGGAATACCGGTTCATCGCGGTCATGGTGAACCCCTGCGAGGTCGCGCGCTGCGTGCGTCTGCTCGCCGGCACACCCGTGCGTGTCGGTACCGTGGCGGGCTTCCCGCTGGGCCAGAATACCCCGGCCGTCAAGCGCCACGAAATCCGCCAAGCACTTTGAGGTAGGTCGCCTTGCCGTCGCCCGGCGCGTAAAAGTCGTCCAGCAGGCTCGCCAGCCGGTAGCCCGTGCGCTCGTAGAAGGCCCGCGTGCTGGCGTATTGCGGTCGGTTCGAGGTTTCGGCGTAGAGCCGTGTGCCGCCCCGCTGCCGGATGATCGCCTCGCAGCGCCGCGAGAGTTCCCGTCCGAGGCCGGCTTTCTGGAAGGCGGGATCGACCGCGATCCAGTATAGATCGTAGCTTGAAGCGGTACAGGGCGTGGGGCCGAAACAGGCATAGCCCGCCAGCCGCCCCGCCGCGTCCTCCGCCAGCAGGAAGAGGTAGCCCGAGGC
>CAYPJN010000630.1:0-1558 GCA_964411055.1 uncultured Lentisphaerales bacterium
GCCGGTCCAGCAGCGCGAGCGCCTGCGCGGAATCGCCGGCCTTGGCCGCGAGGCGGACGGCGCGCCACTCGCGCGCGGTCGCCTCGGCAAACGCGGCGACCGAAGCGCGCCCGGCGCCGCTCCCTTTTGTCTCCGCCGCGTCCGCGGCCTTTTTGTCGACGCGGTCAACGTCGACGCCAAGATCCAGGTCGTCCTGGATGGCCATGTCGCCAAGATCCGCCGGCACCATCACGTTGTCGACCTTCTTGCCGACCTTCTTGAGCTTCCACACCATCGCATCGAACTTATCCTCGGCCGTCGGCGGTTTAGGTTTCAAGATGACATCATCCAGCCGTGCGGAGGCCATCTCGACCAGCCGGCGCGAGGTCGGGTGCCGGACGGCCTTCAGGGCCTCGTCCATGCACTTCCGCAATTCGCCGCCGGTCGCGGGCTGGCGCAGGAGAGCCGGCAGGTCGCCCTTGCACCCGTTGGCGAAGTAGGCTTGGCGGATAATGCCGCGGAAACGATCCATCCACGGTGCCGCCTCGCGGTAGACACGGCGGTTGAAATAGCGGTGCAACTGCTCGACGTCCTGGTCGGGATTCCAGTCCAGCCGGGTCACGCACCAGCGCTCATCGGCGGTGCCGAGGACATCGTGTCCGTGGAGCGGCCCCTCCGTGGAGTTGCGCAGGAAGCCGATCGCGCGCTGGGCCTTCAGGTCGAACTGGTGCGCCTCCGCCAGCGGGAGGAAGCCGTCGCCGAGTCCGTAATAGGCGTAGAGCATGATCTCGGACGAGTGGCCCATCCAGTGCCGGTAGTTCTTCCACCAGCGGCGGTTGGCCGGCGCGGAGATCGGCTGGTTGTGCGTGGCGCGCCCGTAGGTGCAGAGCCACGGCACAATCGTCGGGTTAACATCGATCGGCGGGTAGTTCGCGTTGAAGAAGTAGGCGAAGGTGCTGGTGACATAGCCGGGCCAGACCTTCTGCAGTGCGTCGTCGAGCTGGTTGAGATACGTGTAGTAGGCGGCGCTGTAGAAGAGCCCGTGGTTGTCCTTCGGCGTGATAAAGGTGCCGTCGCGCGTCTTGATCGGTGCCGTGCAATTGGTGCATTGGCAGACGCCGCCATTGTCGTCGATGCCGAAGACACAGTTGTAGAGCGCGCCGCCGTACTTGATCTCCTTGACGTTCGGCACGACCTCGCTGGCGTGCTCGAGAAACCCCGGCTGCGACAGGCAGACGAGGGAGTGGGTCTCGCCCCAGGCCGGGACGCGCTTGCCGCGGTGCACGGGGTTGAACTGCTGCATGCCTTCAGAATAATCGTAGTACTGGGGCGAAAAATAGTGGCCGCCGTTGAGCCGGAAGGCGCCGTCGTCGAAGTCCCCGAAGAAATTGCTCCGGTTCTGGCGCTTCCACTCCGCCACGCCGCCCTGCCAGCCGCGGTGGATGAAGACCGGCTTGTCGACGGCATCGGCCCAGGCAATGGCGAGATCCGGGTGGCGGGTGTGGACCACCCAGTCATTGCCCCAGTTGTAGCCCCAGATGATGTCGGTGTTGTTCTCGAGGAAGGCGTAGACGCCGAA
>CAYPJN010000631.1:0-1553 GCA_964411055.1 uncultured Lentisphaerales bacterium
GGTTTGTTCAGCAGCCGGGCGGGACGCTGGACGACAATCTACTGACACTCAACCTGCCGGTGCGGAAACCGGACGTGGCGGTGCCGGTCATCGAGCTTTTCCTGGACGGCAAATAGCGGTTGAGGCCGCCGCGCATGGCGGCAACCGGATAGGCGGATCGGGCCATGGCGGACAACAGATCCGTAGAAAACGAGGGAGGGAAGACGGCGACCACGCCGTTTTCCGCCTTCTTCACCCCGCGCCAGCGGGGCATCGTCGCCGATGGTCTGACGGTGCTCGCCGCCAGCGCGGTGGTCGGGTTCGTCGGCGTGCTGGCCTGGGCGCTGCTGAACGTCGTCGCCGCCTTGCGCCAGGTGCTGGCCCCCTTTCTGGTGGCCGCCATGCTGGCCATGCTGTTCAAGCCCTACTACACGCTGCTCAACCGGCTGGCCCGCGGCTCGCACGCGCTGTCGCTGGCGCTCTTGTTCCTCTCCGTCCTCGTGCCCCTGGGTCTCGTGGTCTGGTTTTTCGGCGAAATGCTCGTTACCCAGGTGATCGGGATTGTCGACCGTATACCGTACCTGGTCCAGCGCCTTGAGCATCTGCCCGTGCAATTGCGGACCGACCTGCTGCGTCTGCTGGAGCGCTTCCAGCTCTGGAGTCCCGAGACGCGGACGCTGCTGCCGGTCGCGAACTGGAACGCCCAGGCGCTCTTCAACCGCTTTGGCGGCCATCTGATGCGCGCGGGGATCGGCGCCTGGGAGGTGGTGGTGGCGCTGCTGGGCTGGCTGGTGCTTCCGGTCTACCTGGCCTTCTTCCTGGTCGATGAACCTCCCTCGGCCGCCAGCATCCGCCGCTACCTGCCGTTTCTCAAGGAGTCGACGCGCGAGGACATTGTCGACCTGGCCGTCCAGTTCGAGAACATCCTCCTCTCCTTCTTCCGAGGCCAGGTGCTGGTCGCCCTCGTCCAGGCACTGCTGTTCGGATTGGGTTTCTGGATCGCCGGCCTGGAGTTCGGTTTCGTGATCGGCTTCACGCTCGGGCTGCTGAACATCGTGCCCTACCTGGGCAATGCCGTGGGGCTGTTGCTGATTGTGCCGATGGCCTACCTCGGCGGCGGTCTCTGGCAGGTGGGCGGCGTGCTGCTGGTCTTCATGGCGGTGCAGAGCCTCGACAGCTACTTCATCACCCCGCGGATCATGGGGCGCCGCACCGGCCTGCATCCGGTGACGATCATCTTCTCCCTGCTCTTCTGGAGCGTCGTGCTGGGCGGGTTCCTGGGGCTGCTCCTGGGGATTCCGCTGAGCGCCTTTGTCGTCGTGCTGGGACGCCTGCTGCGTTCCAAGTACATCCGCGAACTCGTCTAGCAAACTGAGGTGATCATGCGCTGCTCACTACAGGATTCGCTCGTCTGGCTCTATCCGGATTCGGAAGCCGGCGCCCGGCCGTGCTCCATGATCGCACTCGATGTCGCCCGCGGCGGCACGGCCGCGGTCACGATCCTGGTCAACGACGCGCGCCCCGGAGTGCCGATCCAGCTGGCCCTCTCCCCCGCGCCCAAGGTGTGGACGGCC
>CAYPJN010000632.1:0-1540 GCA_964411055.1 uncultured Lentisphaerales bacterium
GCCTCTGTCAGCGGCGCGAAGGTCTCCGGGAGCGACGCCTCGGAGGGCGTCATGGTGGTGCCGGTGGCGTGCGCCGACGAGGGCGGCAACAGCAACTGGCTCTTCAACGACACGCGCGCCAAATGGAGCGGTGCGGCCGACAGCGCCTTCGACAACACCGCCAACTGGCAGGGCGCGACCGTTCCGGGGGCCGACGACGACGTGCTCGTCGCGGTCGCCAAACCCATGGTGATCTCCTCCGGCACGTCGCTGCATTCTCTGACGCTCGCCGACGGCGCCTCCGTGACAATCGACAGCGCGCTCGCGGTGGCCGGCTCGGTCACCGTCGACGGCGGCGCCACGCTCGCCTGGAACCGCCCCGGGACCATCGGCGGCAACCTCGCGGTGCTTGAAGGCGGCATGCTCACACATTCGGGAAACACCACGACCGAAGCCAACAAGCTGGATCTCGCGGTCGGCGGCAACGGACTTATCGAGTCCGGCGCCGAGGTTGATGTGAAGGGTAAGGGCTATATGACGGGTAAAGGCCCCGGATGGGGCGTAACCGCCGGAGGCGCGGGCGCCTCGCATGGCGGACGCGGATACAAATCGAATCCGATAGGTGTCAACAAAGTCTGCTACGGTTCGGTACTCTGCCCGACCAACTGCGGCTCGGGCGGCCTGGACAATACCTATCCCGGCTACGGCGGCGGTGTCGCCGTCCTGAAATTCACCGGCGCGCTCGTGCTCGATGGCGAGATAGATGCAGACGGCACCGGAGTCAGTTTCTACACCGCTTCCGGCGGCAGCGTCTGGATCTCCGCCGCATCCTTGACCGGCGGCGGCGCGGTCCATGCGCACGGCGGCGACGGCACCGCGTCGAATTTGGGAGGTGGCGGACGCATTGCGGCCTATGTCACCGCGGCACGCGACACCGGGGGATTTATTGGCACACTCGGCGCATACGGCGGCGCGCAGAGCGGTGTAAAGGCCAACGGTTCCGCCGGTACGGTCTACATCGAGACAGCGGCGAACCAGGCCGGCCGCGGCATGCTCCTGATCGCGAACAAACCCAACTCTGTAAATCAGAAGCCTGACGAAGATATGACCGATCTGCCGTCCGGCTCGCTGTGCGCGGCGAACGAGGGGCGCGACGTCTTTGTGGATGTGGGCTACTACGGCACGCTCAACCTCACCGCCGATTTCCGGGTCAGCGACCTACGGCTTATCGGCAGCACGTCCAGGGTGAAGCTCAACGGCCACACGCTCGGCATCCGCGCCCGCCGCCACGCCCTCGGCGTAAACGAGACCGCCCAGGTCATTCCCGGCGGCACCGAGGAAATCCCCGGAAGAATCGTCTGGCTGCCGGGCTCGACATTAATCTTCCTCCGCTAGCATCCCATAAGCCTGCCCACGGGCGGGCACGCGCCCAACCACGCGTATTTACCGGATTTTTCTGGACCGGATTTTTCTGTCGGCTTTGGTCTTGTGCCAATTGCATGCTTGTAGAGGCTCTTGCAAAACCCCCCGGTCGCAGCGCCAACATGCGCATGTAAGCACC
>CAYPJN010000633.1:0-1534 GCA_964411055.1 uncultured Lentisphaerales bacterium
CGTTGAATCCCAGCGCCTCCATCTGGCGGCGCATGTGGGCGATGACCTGCGAACGAAGCACGATGTTACGGTGCACGCGCTCGCGCCGCAGATCCAGGAAGCGGTACTTCAGGCGCGGCTCCTCGCCGGCCTCCTCCTCGCCGGCCAGGTAGAGCGGCAGGGGGTCGGCGACCGACTCCACGGCGCACTCCTCGGCCACGAGTTCCACCTCGCCCGTGGCCATGGCGGGGTTGACGGTCTCCGGATCGCGGCGCATGACGCTGCCGGTGACGGTGACGACGCTCTCGAGATGCAGGCGCGAGAGCGTCTCGAAGAAGCTGCGGCTCGGATGGACGACGACCTGCGTGATGCCGTAGTGGTCACGGAGGTCGATGAAGAGAATTCCGCCATGGTCGCGCTTGCGGAAGACCCAGCCGGAGAGGCGCGCCGTCGCGCCGCTGTTCGCGGCGCGCAGCTCATTGCAGGTATGCGTGCGGTAGATATGCATAGTGTGCATCCAGGATGCTCAATCAAAAAAAATAGTATAACAGTCTTCGGCCGTAAGATAAATGCGAAATCGGAAGGTCGCGGTAATGGTCAGTGGCGTAGGGGGAGTGAGGGAGAATCTTGCGTAGTAACGGGCTATACGGGGCTGAAGCCCCTTGTTCAGCCCCTGTTCAGCGGGTCAAATTCTGATGCTTCTGTTCCGGGCGTGAGAGCGTCAGGCTTCGGAGTCCAACCCATGCTAGCGCCGGCGCCGGGGTTCCTTCTGCCGCGTCTTCTCCAGCGCCTCGTTAAGCGTGTTGACCATGGGCGATGATACGGCGTCGATGATCTGGCGCTGTTCCACAACCACCGGCCCCTCGGCGTCAGAGCGGATGCGGCTGACGATGGTCACATCGCGCGACGCCTGGTGGGTTACGCGGATCGCGTTGTCGCCGTCCTGCTGCAGCGCGGGCCGGTTGACGCGCACGATCGGCCCCAGCGCCAGCGTGGTCCATGTGGCGCCGCCGGGACGATCCAGCGTGCGTAGGAAGACGTCCTCGCGTCCGTCGCGGGCCCAGTAGACCAGGATGAAGTTGCGCTCGATCAGCTCCCGGTCACGGATGATCTGCGTCAGCCGCGCGAGTTCGATGCCCGGGACGATCTCGATCACACGGCTGTCGGCGGCATAGCGCCGATCATTGTGGATAAGGACGGGCGTGATGTAGTAGCGGCCGGCCTCAAGAAGCGGATACCACTCGGCCAGGTCGATGTCGAGGGTGGTGCCTTCACCGTGCTCGAGGTCGAGTTCCCCGACGATCTTGCGCTCGCGCAGGGCGGGAAGCGCCTCCTTGCCCATGCGGCGGATATCGAAAAGGATGCGGTTGTCGCGGAACACCTCGTGGTCGCCGATGACCAGTGGCTGGGCGCCATGGTTCTCGACGGTCAGCCGCACCATGACCGGCTCGCCGATAACGTAGGAGGGATGCCGCGTGCGGAGGTCGATGGCCACCAGTTGGCCCGAGGACGGCGTGGCCGAAAGCACGAGCAGCGCCGCCAGGGCGCCATGCGC
>CAYPJN010000634.1:0-1533 GCA_964411055.1 uncultured Lentisphaerales bacterium
TGAGCCCATCGGCATTCCGCCCGCTCCTCCATGCGCCCCCCGCGCGCCCCCCTGTGGCTAGCCGATTACCAGAATCCTTTTCAATGCCCTTTTCATTCGCGGCTGAAATGTTGTACAATTGAATGCGTGAACAAGCGGTTGCTCTTGTTTCCAGGCGCGTTCATGCGCGGACGCCGGGGCCAGGCCATGATCGAGTACATGATCGTGGCCGTGATGCTCATGGCGCTGGTCGCGGTGTTCGCCTTGCTGCTGTACGCCCTGCGCCAGCAGTCGGGACGCGCCCTGGATCTGGTGGCATCCGAATATCCATAAGGGTGCCTTCACGGCATCCGCGGGCCACCGGCCCGGAAGGGAGCGCATGAGCATTCGCAGCAAGGGACGTCAAGGGCAGACCATGGTGGAGTACATCATCATCGTCGTGCTCGTCGCCATTACGCTTCTGGTGCTGTTCGGCAAGCTCAGCAAGGCCACCGGCAAGAAGGTCGCCGGCGCCACCTCGGCGCTCGACGAGGAGGTCGGCGGCGAAGCCGCGGATCTCGCGGGCGAGGAACCGGCCGACAAGCTGAAGCAACTTGACGAGAGCGGCAACTTCAATTGACGCTGCCGTTGAGCGCGCGCTCCTTCGCGGGCGCGCGCAGTCAACTGCGGCAGCGGTGCGGGGCGCGATCATGAGACGCCAGCGGAGTGAACCTGTTGGCCAGCGGTCGGTTATATGTCCGCCGCGCACTGGTTTTCACCCGTACTGTCTGGCTTTGCGCCATTCTGTGCCGTCGCAGGCGCCACGGTCGGGACAAGCGATGGTCGAGTCGCTCGTCATGATGCTCGTCATCTGCCTGCTCTTCTTCGGGCTCTTCCAACTGGCGCACGGATTCGCCAACCGCGAGATTCTGCGCCATGCCGCGGCCCGCGCCGCCCGCGCGCGCACGGTGGGCTTCAACCACTGGATGGTCACCAAGGTCATGCGCGTGGCCGCCATCCCGAACGCCGGCCGCATGCTGCAGCCCGAGGAGACCTTCGTGGACGCCCCGTTGCGCCAGGCCGTCGACACCCTCGGACCCGGCGCGCTCTGGGACTGGGCCCTCGCGGTCACGCCGGACGCATCGCGCGCCGTCTTCGAGCGCGCCCGCATCCCCGACTACCTCGCCAGCGAGAACAGCGCGCGCGCATCCTACATACTGGACTATGAACGCTGGGACGACATCGACGGCAGCGGCCTCGGCGGCGGTGCGGGCGGCACGCTCGGACACTGGATGCGCATCCGGCTGGAACAGGAATATCCGCTCTCGATCCTCGTACGCGGACTCTACGACTGGGTGGGCGTGCTGACGCCGCAGCTCGATTCAGGCACGCTGACCCTGCGCGGCGAATACGAGATCGAGGGCCACTACCCGCTCTACCTCGACGACCGGGGGCTGTGAGGCGCCGCATGCGCATGAGATCCGACATCCTGCGGAGTGGACGGCGCCGGGACGGCCAGACGATCGTCTTCCTGCTGATGGCCCTGACGGTGCTCGTCTTCATCTTCCTCTGGAA
>CAYPJN010000635.1:0-1529 GCA_964411055.1 uncultured Lentisphaerales bacterium
AAGCGCGTATTTGGAAACCCGCTAAAATGCGCTGATTTCGGTTCATTCCCGCTCATTTTACGCGAAAAGGTTGACAGTAGGTAAAAATCGTATACAATAGGAGTAATAGCATAGGTGCTCTCATCCCAAGCAGATTGCCCTATATGTGAGCCAAAGAGAGGGTGAGTGAATGTCCTCTGAATTTGATTTTTTACGTATCAAGTGGCCTAAAATGGCAGCGCTCGCGGCCGACGCCAGCAGGCTTGTTGAAGTCAGCCCCTCAAGCGCTATCGCCTCGATGCGTACCTTCTGCGAGTGGGCCGCCGATATCGCGCTCGACATATACAAGGTGCAGGTGGTAAGCGGCGTCACGCAGATGGAGAAGCTGGAGGCGCTCCAGGCGACAGGCCACCAGGCTCCCGCGCCATTGACGGCCGTCCGCCGCGGGGGAGAGCGCGACCGGGGGATCCTCGCCGGACACGAGCACGACGCGTTCCGCCGCGCGGTTGAGGGTCAGCACGAGCGTCACCGCGGCATGCACGGGGCTTTCCGGCGTTTCGTTCAAGGCCTCGAACGTGCGCGGCGGCAGGCGCGTGTAGGCCGGCGGCTCCACGGTGACGGCGAGCCCCTCGACGGCCAGCGGCGGCACCGGCGTCAGCGTGTAGCGCTCGGTCGGCCAGGCGTCGCCGGCGGTGAAGCGGTAGGCCACGGGCACGGTCAGCCGACTGATCGTGTGGACGAAGGTCTGTTCGGTGCCGGTCGTCTCGAAGGCGCCGAGCCGGATGACGCTGCGCGCGTCGTCGGCCGGGAAGAGCTCCAGCGTGACGTTCTGTCCGGCGCGTCCGCGGGCGCGCAGGAGCAGCTCGACCGGTTCGCCCTGGATGCCTGTGGTGTCGCCGGGCTCGACGGCAATCACGGCTGCGAAGGTGGTCGGGGCCAGGCGGCTGAAGGGGTTGGCGACGCGCTGCAGCGCCACGCCCCACGCTGTTCCGTAGCGCAGGCCGGGCAGCACCAGAACCAGCAGGGCGGCTGCCAGCACGCCGGCGCCGATACGCCGCCGGCGGCGGTCCTTGAGCTCGGCCAGCGGCAGAGCGTTCCAGTCGGGGCCGGGCTCTCCGAGGTAGGCGCGCAGCCACGGGGAGCCGCGGTCGGGGGCGGCCGCGAAGAGTACGCGGTTGATCAGGCGGTTGTCCAGTTGCGGGAAATGGCGCTCCAGCAGGGCTGCGACGGCGGCGGGGGTGCGGCTGCGGCGCAGGATCCGGGAGAGAACCACCAAAGCTGCGATCGCGGCAGCGAGGAAAAGTCCGGAGAGCGCCAGGCGTCCCGGATGGCGAGGACGCAGCCAGAGGTCGGCGAGCGCGAGCCCGGCCCAGCAGGCCAGCGTCGCGGCCGCGACGAAGAGACCGGTCTCGAAGGCGCGCCAGCGGTTGATCTGGCTGCCGAGGCGGTCGAGTCTTTCCTCAAGCGGGGACATGCGGTATGTGGAATCCGGGTGGAATCGCGCTATTTTCCGCCCGTCTTGCGGACCTGGCCGGGGAGCACGGGGCCGG
>CAYPJN010000636.1:0-1529 GCA_964411055.1 uncultured Lentisphaerales bacterium
CCGTCCAGCGTGCCGGGAATATCCTTCTTCATCGCCGCCGGTACGTATTTCGCCTGCTCGCCGGCCAAGGCCGCGATCTCGTCGGCCGAAAGCGCGCGGTCGTACACGCGCAGATTGTCGACAGCTCCCTTGTAGAAACCGCCGTGCCCGCCGATCTTGACCGGCCCGGCAATGCGTTCGATGCCTTTCTTCCCGGACGGAAAAGTCGTGGACGCCACGGGCTTGCCATCGAGGTAGAGCCGGCTCGTCTCCCCGTCGAACGTCGCCGCCACGTGGACCCAATGACGCTTGGGATAGGAGAGTTTGGCGACGCTTCCGGGCCGCGCCGCGAGGGTCCGCCGCTCCCCGTCGGCCATCTTGGCCTCGAACAGAAACGTCCAATCGGCGCGCCAGCGCAACATGAACGGGAGGCCGTCGAAGCGGGCCTCCGCCGCCGGTGCCGAGAGGATTTCCTGGTGCTCCGCGGCCTCCGGCGCTACCCAGACGGAGAGGGTCAGGGCGTCCAGCGAGCGCAGGGCCTCCGGCCACTCGAGATTCACGCACTTCGCTCCGCCCGGCAACCGCAGGCCGTGGCCGTCCACGCCCGCGCACAGCTCCCCTCCCACGTTGACCGCCCGGATGGCGCTCGGCGAGGCGTCCTGAAACACGCCGTTGGAGAGGCTGTTGAAGTCCAGATCCACGATGGGGCCGGCCTCCCCGAGCGCCAAAAGGGACGCGATGCACATTCCCGCAAATACCGTGACGGTTAACCGCAGCTCTTTCCGGGTCATTGTGTATCGCTCTTGTGCGTGACGGGTTGTTTCATGCTCACCGGATCATCATGATCGTTTCGGGTTGCGTGCTGGGCTTCAGCTTGTCCAGGGTGATCATCTTGTCGAGCACGTTCACCTGGCAATCCAGTCCGTCCAACAGATTGGTTTGGACAAACGCGCCCGATTTGGCGTTGTAGGTCATCACCGTCACCACCATGCCCGGGTCGAACTTCACGTTGTTCGTCAAGCCGATGGACAGGATGCCGTTCAACGTCGCCGTGCCGCTGACGGCAATCGGCCGCATGCTCCCGTCCCGATCCAGCGTCAGTTCCAGGGTGCTGCTGCCTTTGGTGGCGGGATACAGGGTCAAGCTGCCGGCTTCCACCTGCGGCGCCATGCCGACGACGTGGAGCCGTCCGTGGCAGTTCGTCACGCTGAGATTGGAGCCCAGGTGAAGGCGTGTTGCCGCCAATTGGCCGCCGGATATGCGATAGGCGACTTCCGTGTTGTGATTCCTGGCGAGCACCAGGTCTCCCGCAACCGTATGGGTGCCCCCGGATTGATCCACCGTGTAGGATCCCTTTGTATTGTAGCCCCAGGATTCATGCGTGGCCGACAGCAGCCCGCCCGACAGATTCATGTTCTGGCGGGAGGGCGCTGTGCTGCCGTCAAATCCATAGCCCACATACAGGTTGGTGACGATCACGGTGCCGCCGGCGATATCCCACTGCCCCGTGGATCCGCCGGAGCGCCCCAGCATGATGTCGCGGGCGGTGA
>CAYPJN010000637.1:0-1527 GCA_964411055.1 uncultured Lentisphaerales bacterium
AGATTCTGTGTCTGGGAGCGGGCGGCTTCATCGGCTCGCATCTGGTCGAACGGCTGCTACACGGGGGGCACGCGGTCATCGGCCTCGACACGCACGACGACAAGCTGGCCGGCGCCCTGGGGCATCCGCGCTTCCGCTGGATTCGCGCCGATATCGGCGACCGCGCGTTCGATCTCGACGCCGCCGTGGCGGCCTCCGGCCTGGTCATCGACCTGATCGCCTACGCCAATCCCGGGCTCTATGTCCGCATGCCGCGCGAGATCTTCCGGCTCAACTTCACCGAGAACCTGCGCATCGCCGAGGCCTGCGTGCGCCACGGGCGGCGCCTGATCCAGTTCTCCTCGTGCGAGGTCTACGGCAAGAGCCTAGCCGGAGTGGCCGGCGACGCGCTCAAGGATCCCGAGGATCCGCGCCACGCGACCTTCAGCGAGGAGACGAGCCCGATGATCATGGGGCCCGTCGGCAAGCACCGCTGGATCTACGCCTCGGCCAAGGCGCTGCTCGAACGCGTGCTGCACGCCTACGGGTTGGAGGACCGGCTCGACTACACCATCGTGCGCCCCTTCAACTTCATCGGCCCGCGCATCGACTACCTGCCCTCCGAGCAGGAGGGCGGCCTGCCGCGGGTCTTCTCCTACTTCATGGAGGCGCTCCTGACCGGCGGCACGATGCAACTCGTCGACGGCGGCCGGCAGCGCCGGACCTACACCTACATCGACGACGCCATCGACTGCATCGAGCGCATCGTCGAGCGGCCCGCCGCCGCCCGGCGGCAGATCTTCAACGTCGGCGCCCGCGGCAACGAGATCAGCATCCGCGGCCTGGCGGAACTCATGCGCGAAATATACGACGCGCGCTTCCGCCGGCCCGGCGAGCCGCAGGCGGCGATCGCCGAGATTTCGGGCCGCGACTTCTACGGCGAGGGCTACGACGACTCCGACCGCCGCATTCCCGACATCACCAAGGCGCAGACGCTCCTCGGCTGGCAGCCGCGCGCCACGGTGCGCGAGACCGTCGAGCGCACAATGGAATACTACGTCGGCGAAGCGTGCCGCGCCGGACGCACCGCGCCATGCTTGAACGTCCGGTAATCGTCATCCCCGCCTACCAGGCGGCACTGACGCTGGAAGGGGTCTTCCAGCGCCTGCCGGCGTCCGTGACGCCGCGCCTGGCGCGCATCATCGTGGTCGACGACGGCAGCCGCGACAACACGTGGGAGGTCGTCTCGCGGCTGGCGGCCGCCTCGCCGCTCGTGCGTCCGCTGCGGCACGCGGTCAACCGCGGCTACGGCGGCGCGCTGAAGAGCCTCCTGGAGGCGGCGCTCGAGGAGCGTGCCGACGGGGTTGCCGTGCTGCATGCCGACGGCCAGTACGCCCCCGAGTCGCTGCCCGACCTGCTTGCGCCGCTTGACGCGGATGATGCCGACCTGGTGCAGGGCTCGCGCCTGCTCGGCGGCGGCGCCCTGGCGGGCGGCATGCCGCGCTACAAGTACGTCGCCAACCGCGCCCTGACCTGGATCGAGAACCG
>CAYPJN010000638.1:0-1527 GCA_964411055.1 uncultured Lentisphaerales bacterium
CATGTCGACATCGGGGCGCATGAGGAACAGTCGTCGCTGTCCACCATGCTGATCCTGAGGTAAGCCAAGGCGCATACAATACCATGCAAGCACCAGCAATCAGGGTTCAGGAAGCCAGGGTTCAGGCTGAAATCGCCCCCTGAGGCCCGCCCCTGAATCCTCCGCTTGCACAAACCGGAGGTTTTGCATGCGCCTCATCAAATCAGGCGCCGGCCGCGCCGCGGGCGCGAGCCGCCGCGTGCAGAATGCCGAGCGCACGCGTCATCCCCGCGCGGTCGATGTGGTTGACCTCGACGCGCGCGCCGATACCGCGCGGCAGCGTAATTGTCAGATGCCCGCCGAGATGCTCGCGGAATTCCTCGAGGCCTTCCAGCAGGGCGATGCCGCCCGTCGGCGCCTCCTCGATGCAGGTCTCGTCCCAGAGCGGCAGCCCGACGGCGTGCAGGGCGTCGAGGATCGCCTCGCGTTCCTGCTCAGTCAGGAGCCCTTTTCCCGCGGCATAGCAGACGTCGAGCGCGATGCCGATGGCCACCGCCTCGCCATGGCCCAGCCGGTGGTGCGTCAGCCGCTCGAGCTTGTGGGCCGACCAGTGGCCGAAGTCGAGAGGACGGGCCGAACCACGCTCGAAGGGGTCGCCGCCA
This sequence comes from uncultured Lentisphaerales bacterium, assembly GCA_964411055.1. GTDB lineage: Bacteria > Verrucomicrobiota > Kiritimatiellia > RFP12 > JAAYLN01 > JAAYLN01. Next base: position 642 of record CAYPJN010000638.1, read on the forward strand.
TCGCGGATGTGTTCGAGGTGGATCTTCGCCGAACGGATGACCAGCGGCTCGATCGCGTCCGGCTCCCGGCGGCGCAGGGCGGCTGCGTCGCGCTGCAGCCGGCGGAAGAGCGCCGCATCCTTGATGATGGCGACTTTGAAGATCTCGGCCAGTCCGCCCGTCCAGTAGCGTGGGGGCAGCTTCCGGAGCAGGTCGAGGTCGTTGAGCACCGCGTAGGGCGGCGCGAAGGTGCCGACGAAGTTCTTCTGCCCATGCTCGTCCATGCCGTTCTTGACGCCCACCGCGGCATCGCACTGGGCGAGGACGGTGGTGGGGATGCGGATCAGCCGGATGCCGCGGTGCACGAGCGCGGCCGCGAAGCCGACGATGTCGAGCAGGCTGCCGCCGCCGATGGCCAGGACAAAGCTGTGGCGGTCGAGGTGCGCGTTGCCGATGGCCGCCATGATCTCGCGCACTCCGTTCCATCCGTTCTTTGCCCCTTCGCCGCCGGGCACCAGCAGGGGCTGGTGCGCCTCGACTAGCCACGATGCATGCGGCTTCAGGTAGCGGTGAACCTCGTCAAGCAGTCTTGGAAAGGGCTCCGCCAGGCCCTGGTCGACGCAGAGCATCAGACGGTGCGGACCGCGTCCCGCGCGGCGCAGCAGTCGGACGAGCGTCGGATTGGCTCGGTCGAAGAGCGCATGGGTGAAGATGACGGGGTACTCGTAGGGCACCGTGATGCGCTGGGTCAGCTTGGTGTTGCGGTTCTTCACGACAAGGTTTCAATAAGGCTGCGTGTCGCCTCCGCAAGTGAGCGAAGGGTGTGGGAACCTGACGGCAGCACGTTGGAGAACCAGCAAGCCTCGTGTCCGGTCCCTGCAATACCATGAACGCCGCGGATGCGGTC
>CAYPJN010000639.1:0-1527 GCA_964411055.1 uncultured Lentisphaerales bacterium
GATGCTGACCGAGATGCACAAGGAGCACGGCCGCGAGCTGTGCGAAACGCTGTTTTTCACGATCGACGAGCGGAGCCGCGAGGTCTCCCTGACCGACAGCGGCTGCGAGCGGCTCAATCCCGCCGACCCCGAGATGTTCGTGCTGCCCGACCTCGTCGGCGCGATGTCGGCGTTGGACGGCGATGCCGCGCTCACCGGTCCCCAGCGCACCGAGCGCCGCCGCGAGCTGCAGGCCGATTTCATGACCCGCAACGAGCGCGTCCACAACTGCGCCCAGCTCCTGCGCGCCTATTGCCTCTACGAGCGCGATGTCGAGTACGTGGTGCAGGACAACCACGTTTTGATCGTCGACGAGTACACCGGGCGCATTCTGCCCGGGCGCCGCTGGAGCGATGGCCTGCATCAGGCGGTCGAGGCCAAGGAGGGGGTCCAGATCGAGCGCGAGACGCAGACCCTCGCCACGATCACGATCCAGAACTACTTCCGCCTCTATGCCAAGCTCGCCGGCATGACCGGCACGGCGGAAACCGAGGCGGCCGAGTTCAACGACATCTACAAGCTCGACGTCGTGCCGGTGCCCACCAACCGCCCGGTCCGACGGGTCGACGAGAACGACCTCATCTTCAAAACCCAGCGCGAGAAGTACAAGGCGATCATCGAGGAGATCACCGCGCGGCATGCGAACGGGCAGCCGGTCCTGCTGGGCACGGCCAACGTCGACACCTCCGAGGTCCTCAGCCGCATGCTGCGCATGGCGCGCATTCCGCACAACGTGCTCAACGCCAAGAACCACGCCCGCGAGGCGGAAATCGTCACCCAGGCCGGCCAGCCGGGGTCCGTCACGATCGCCACGAACATGGCGGGACGCGGCACCGACATCAAGCTGGGCCCCGGGGTCGTGTGGCTGGACGAAGCGACGATCCGGTCGGGCACGTCACTCGAAGCGTCGGTCAAAGACGGCAAGACGCTCCGCCAGCTCCTGATGGAGCGGCCCTGCGGCCTCCATGTGCTGGGATCCGAGCGCCACGAGTCGCGCCGCATCGACCGGCAGTTGCGCGGCCGCTGCGCGCGCCAGGGCGACCCCGGCTCGTCGCGCTTCTACATTTCGCTCGAAGACGACCTCATGCGGCTGTTCGGCTCGGAGCGTATCTCGGGCATCATGAGCCGCCTCGGCATGCAGGAGGGCGAGGCGCTGGAGCACCGCTGGCTCAACCGCTCGGTCGAGACCGCGCAGCGCCGCGTCGAGCAGCAGAACTTCGCGATCCGCAAGCGGACGCTCGAATACGACGACGTGATGAACAAGCAGCGCGAGGTGATCTACGCTTTCCGCGGCAATCTGATCCGCGCCGGGGCGGAGGAGGTGCGCGGGCAGATTCTCGACGTGATCAACGATTTGATCGTTTCGCAGTGCGAAGCCCTGCTGCCCAATCCCAAGGACGCGCGCATCGACGAGTTGATCGAGTGGGTCATGCTGAATTTTCCCGTGGTCGTTCAGCCCGACGAAATCAAGCCACTGGCCGGACAGTA
>CAYPJN010000640.1:0-1526 GCA_964411055.1 uncultured Lentisphaerales bacterium
CCGCCTCTCGCTGATCCATGAGCCCATCGGCATTCCGCCCGCCTATCATGCGCTTCCCGCGCGCCCCCCTGTGGCTGGCCGATTACATCGTGTCGCTGGAAGCCAGCCCCGGCATCTGCTAAACTTCAAAATCATGGCTCAGGCGGCTCAACATCAGAACGACACGGAGGCGCCGGTTGATCTGTTGGTCAACCGCTCTCGCCAGCTCGGGCACCTGCTGCTGGCGGACCGGGCGCCGGGCTACGTGCTGATCCTCCACTGCATGCTCGAATTCCGGCGGAGGCATGAGCTCGAACCGCTGCACGAGGATCTCTACGAGAGCATCCGGGCTTCGCTGGAGACCGTCTCCGGCGCGCCCTGCACGCCCGAGATCTTCACCCAGGACATCCGGCAACTCCAGCTCTGGAACCTGATCACTTGCCGCATCGAACAGGAACGACTCCGCGGCTACCGCGACAACCGCCGCCGCAAGTTCCGCTACCGGCTGGCCGACGAAGCCACTGCCTTCCTCCTCTGGCTAGAGGAGCGCCGCCGCGACGACCTGCAGCCGGACGAGCCCGATACGCGCGATGTCCTCGAGGAGCTTGCCGGCACGCTACGCGAAACCGCCCGCCTCATGAACCGCCCAGGTGGCGACCCCGACCTCGACGCCGCCCGCGCAATCATGTACCGCCTCTCGCGCATGACCGCGCTCACCTACAACGCGAGCCGCTCCCTGGGCGAACTGAACGTCCGACTCCTCGGCTTCGTGATCGGCCGCTACGACATCGAGACCGCCCGCTCCATCGTCAACGAACTCGACCATTTTCTGAAACGCTTCCTCGTCCGCATCGCCGCGCTGCGGCGGGAGATCGTGCCGGAGTTGAACAAGCTGCGACTGCCACGCCACCACGCGCGCTGGCGGATCTGCGTGGAACGTCTCGAAGCGGAGCGCCGAGCCACGTCGCACCTACTGCGAACGGGCAGCCGTCAGGACCCCGACGCCGAACTCGACACCCTCGCGCGCTTCTATGCCGAGGACGGCGCCCTGGACAAGCTCTGCCAGCGCGTCAGCGCCTCCGCCCTGCTGGTCTGGCGAAAGCTCTATGCACACCTCCGCGAACTGGAAAGGCGCAGCCACCGGATGGAGGATCTGCGGATGCGCGTCGCGGAAATCGCGGCACACCCGCCGGACGACATGCGCGCCGCCGCCTTCATCCAGTCGCTGCTGGCGCCGGCGCGCATGATCGGCGACATGCACTTCTGGAGCGAAACCGAGAACGCCGACCCGCCCGAGCCGCGATGGGAGAAGCACCGCGCCCGCGTGCAGGCCTCGGATTACCTGGCGGACAAGCAGGCGGCCGGCGGCCAGCCCGTGCGGTCGCTCGAAGACGAGCGCCTGCGCCACCTGCGCGACTGGATGCAGCGCGCCGGCCTGGCGCCGGCGGGCGCGCTGCCGGTTCCCGCCTCCACCGGAACCTTCGCGGAATACGCCGACTTCGCACACCTGATCGAGCTTGCGCGCCAGGGGCTGCTGGGGCAGGGCG
>CAYPJN010000641.1:0-1524 GCA_964411055.1 uncultured Lentisphaerales bacterium
GCGCCCCGTCGAGAACCGCCAGCATCCGGCGCGTGTTTTCGCGCGGCGCCCCGGGCACCACCTCCATCTGCACGAGCCGTGTCCGCACGTTGGCGGAAATGGAGGCTGCCGGGCTTTCCGCTGGATGGTTACGGAGGTGTTGCTTCATTGTTCAGGGGGCAGGGGGCAGGGTTCAGGGTTCAGGGTTCAGGGTTCAGGAAAATTATACTTTGTCGCGAGCTCGCGGTACAGGCGGTCGATCAGCGCCAGTTCGCCGGCAAACGTTGCCGGATCGAGGCCCGCATGCGACGCCAGGAAGGCGGCGGCGCCCTGCGCGGCCACCCGGACGCGAACCTCGTCGTCGGGCGCAAAGCGGTTGCCCTGCTCGTCGGCGGCCGCGAAGTGCAGCGCGGCCGCGATACCCCGGCAGATGGGCGCGGTGTCGCCGCCGGTCTCCCGGACGAGCCGCAGCGCGCCGACGAACCGGTCATCCCCGGCCAGCTTGCGCGGCAGGTCGCGGCCCACGCGGAAGACGGTGTCGCCCAGCGCCTGGTTGCGGAAGCGGCGCAGCAGGTCAGCGACATGTTCCGCCTGGTTTGCGTCCGTGAACTCGCCGGGGTAGCGCACCGTCAGCGCGCGGGCGCTGGCCTCCATCGCCGCGCGGGCGGCACCGGCCACCTCCGGAATGGCCATCGCCCCGGCGATGCGCGTGCAACCGCGGAGGAAGCCGAAGCAGGCGCAGACGGCGTGGCCCAGGTTGTGGATATAGAGTTTGCGGTCGACATAGGCGCGGAAATTGGCCTTCAGGTCGAGCCCCTCGATCTCCGGCACGTGGCCGACAAAGGCCTGACGGTCGGCGATGATACGGTTGTAGGCCTCGCCCCAGACCTCGAGCGGATCACGCGCGCGAACTTCGGCCGGCATGATCGGCACCATCTTGCCGATGCTGGTCGCGACCAGGCCGACGCGCCCGGCCAGGTCGAAGTCCGGCGGCAGGTGGGCCGCGAGCGTCTTCCGGGCGAGTTCGACGACGCCGTGGAGGTTTTCGCAGAAGAGGATCGAGACGGGTTGCGTGCGGCGCGCCAGGCCGGGCGCCATCGTGCGCAGCACGATGGGCAGGACATTGGCACCGACCGAGGTGCCGATCAGGTCGGCGCGCGCCACGGCGTCGGCGACGGCTGCGCCGTCGCGCGCGTCGATGGCATCCGCACCCCGCACCTCGATGACTGCGGGCGCGCCGGGAGGCAGGTCGTCCTTGACGATCACCCGGTATCCGTGCCGCTGTTGCAGGGCGGCGACGATGTCGGGCGCCGCGTCGACGAAGAGGATCTCATAGCCGGCACGCGAGAAGAGCGTGCCGACGAGCGAGCGGCCGATGTTGCCGGCGCCGAAATGAACGATCAGGGGAGGTTTGCGCATGGGGAGGGAGCAGGGTTCAGTCTGGTACACAACTTTGTCGCGAGCGTTGTCGACCGTGGGGAGAGAGGGTTAACGCAGAGACGCAGAGACGCAGAGCGGGGGAGTGCCTCGGGAAGCAGATGCGGC
>CAYPJN010000642.1:0-1517 GCA_964411055.1 uncultured Lentisphaerales bacterium
TCGTAGGCCGCCACGGCGATGCGGCGCGTGACGCGCGGGTCGACCTGGCGGTCGCGCAGCAGCATCTTGATCTCGTTGGCGGCCTTGCCGGCGTTCTCGAAGTCGAGCTTGACGACGGGGTACTCGCAGAGCATGTAGAGCCCGCCGCCCTCGCCCGTGTCGACGTTGACACCCTTGTGGGCGCGCTCGAGACGCTCGACCTCGCGCGTCAGCTCGCGTAGCAGCACGCGGTTGATGTCGCGCTGGCTGACGATGCCGACGAGCGTGCGGCCGCGGTTGAGCACGGGGAAGCGGCCATACTTGTAGCGCCCGAAATAACGCAGCGCGAACGACACGGGCATGTCGTCCTCGAGCACGATCAGGTGGGTCGTCATGTGGCGCCCGCACGGCTCGTGGATGTAGCCGCCCTCGAGGGCGCGGATGATGTCGTCGATGCTGACGAGCCCGTAGAGGCGGCCCGACTCGCGGATCGGCACGCCGCTGATGTTGTTCGCGCGCATCAGCTCCTGGGCGCGCTTGAGCGGCGCCTTGCGGTCGAGCGTGAGGAGCTCGGTGCACATCACGTCGCGTACCTTGAGTCGGTGGATCATCTCCAGCAGGACAAGCGGAGACGACTCGCCGCCGGCCGACGACTCGGCCGCGAGTTCGGCCGCGGCGATCTCCGTGTCATGCGGGGTGTCCGCCGCCGCCTGGTCCGGCCGTTCAGGCGACGCCGCCACGCTTTTCCTCCTCGCGCGCGGTATGCACCCGCACACAGCACTCATACTTGGCGAGCGGCGCGGTGACCAGCGGGATGCCCAGCGAGCGGGCGACCCCGGCCATGGTCGAGGGCAGCGGCTTGCCGTTGGCGACGACGACGCCCATGGCGCCGACGATCTGCGCCGTGCGCAGTACCTGGTCGCTGGCGAGCGAGGTGATCAGCAGCATGTCGTCGGCGTCCACCAGCAGCACATCGCTCATCAGATCCGAGGCCACGACATGGCGCACCGGGCGTCCCTTGCCCTCGATGGCTTGGCACACCGTGCCTTCAAGGATACGTGCAACATCATCAATCGTCATTCGTCATCTCCGTGCGGACGGAATCCGCGGCGGCATCCCGGCGGGATGCCATCTCGACCATGCAGAAAAGCTTCTCGATCTCCATCCGGATGTCGAGCGTCTGCACCAGACACTGCGCGTCGCTGCGCAGGTGCGCGGTGGTGAAATTGAGCACGCCGCGGATGCGCGAGCCGCGGATCAGCTCCATGACCGTGGCGGCGGCCTCCTCGGGCACGCAGAGCACGGCGACGTCGATCGCATGGCGGGCGACGAAGCCGCCCAGTTCATGCACATCAAGCACCGGCACGGGGGCTTCGGCGTTAAGCTTCTGCGGGTCGATGTCGAATCCCGCCACGGCGCTGATTCCATGGCGCCGGCCGCCGTAGGTGCGCAGAAGCGCCGAACCTATGTGGCCGCAGCCGATGACCACGATCTGCAGGAGCCCGCTCACGCCGAGCACATCGGTCAGCCGCTCGATG
>CAYPJN010000643.1:0-1514 GCA_964411055.1 uncultured Lentisphaerales bacterium
GGCGGAGAAAGTACTCAAACAGGTGGGCGCTGCGGTCAAGGCTTGGCCAGACTTCGCGGCCGGCGCCCACATTTCGTCCCACGAGCGGGAGAGAGTCGGCGGTCATCACCACATCCTGTAACGCGCGATACCCACCATGACCCAGTTCGCCTTTCTCCAAGCCGGATGGCCGGCGGTCGTCTGCGCCTGCGAAGCAGGAAATCCTGTCTTTTGCACACCCCGCGGGGCAGGGAAGGGTTTGTCAATGCTCACCCTTCGCCCCCAGCAATTCTCAATATGGCTGGGAAGCGCCTTACGGCGCCACTACAAACGCGCAAAATCGCCGCAAACGCGTTTGTAGTGTGCCCGTAAGGGCATGTTTCATTGACGTAGTCCGCCAAATTGAGAATTGCTGCTTCGCCCCGGCCACCGCCACCGAATGCCAGTGACTGGGGCGGTGCGCCCTACCACGGCGCCGGCGCCGGCGCGACGTCCGCAGCCGTGTCGGCTTGTTCGCGCGCGACAATGGCCGCGATCTCCGCCTGGCCGAGCGCGCGCCCGTAGACGCGCACGTTGTCGATCGCGCCGTCGAAGGGGGTCAGGTCGCGCCCGATGGTCAGCGGACCGTCGTGGTCGATCGACCGCGGCAGGTTCACAACAACGCTGTCGGCGACCAGCACGCCGTTCACAAAGAGGCGCAGACCGCGGTCGTCGGGGGCGGGTGTGTAGGTGGCCGCCACGTGCGTCCAGCGGTTCGTCGCTGCATACAGGCTGATCGGGCCGGCCGTCACCCGCCCCCCGCCGCCTTCCCCCGCGATATCGAAGCGGAAGCTGTTATGCTCGAACGGCAAGGGTTTGCCGCCGCTCCCCTGGGTGCCGAGGTTCCAGCCAATGAAGGGGCGGTAGGCGGTCGGCTCGAAAGCCTCTCCGGGGGCGCGCGCGTCCTTCTTGACGAAGCCCGCCCAGCGCGCGGCGTGGGTCGATGGCCGGATCCAGCAACAGACCGTCAGGCCGCGGTCGCCGACGGCCAGGGCGTCGTCGTCGGGAATCCGCGGTTGCGCCCGGGCCGTATCGAGCGCGCGGCCGGTCATTCCGTCGGTCAGGGCGTCGGCGGGGACACCCGTCACGGTGCGCCGGGCCGGCGAGGCGTCGCGGAGCGTGCCGTCGCGTGCGTCATCCATCGCGATATGCAGCATGGGACCGTCGCCGGTCGGCAAGGCGGACTGGCGCTGGGGTACGGGCCAGTGGACCGGCACCGTCGGCGTTGCGCCAAAGGTGGCCTGCAGGCGCGCCGTCACCGCCGCCAGGCCGGCGCCGGGGAGCGCAAGGTAGAACCAGCGGTTGGTGGCGATAGGGATCGGCGCGAGTCCGTCGCCGACCGCGTTGCCCCAGATGTCCAGCGCGCGGACGCCGTTCAGTCCGGCAAGGTCCAGGGAGCGTGCCCCGGTGTCGCCCTTGGCGTGCAGCGCGATGAGTTCGCCGTTCGACGGACCGCGGGAGAAGCGGTAGGCATGGGCATGATCGAGCGGGATGGG
>CAYPJN010000644.1:0-1512 GCA_964411055.1 uncultured Lentisphaerales bacterium
TGCGGCTCGACAAGCGCGAGCTGATCAAGCGCGGCGGCGGCCTCTTCGGCGCCAACCCGCAGACCGGCTCGATCGGCGTGGTCACGCTCAATCTCCCGCGCATCGGCCATCTGGCCAAGGACGCCGACGACTTCATCGCCCGCGTGGACCAGCTCATGCTGCTGGCGCGCAACAGCCTCGAGATCAAGCGCAAGGTGCTCGAACAGTTCACCGACCGCAACCTCTACCCGTATACCCGCTTCTACCTGCGCAACGTCCGCGAGCGCCACCACTGCTTCTGGAAGAACCACTTCTCGACCATCGGCCTGACCGGCATGAACGAAGCCTGCCTGAACCTGCTCGGCCAGGACATCGGCACGCCCGAGGGACAGGCGCTGGCCGCGCGCGTGCTCGACCACATGCGCGACGTCCTCGCCGCCTTCCAGGAAGACACGGGCAACCTCTACAACCTCGAGGCGACGCCGGCCGAGGGAACCTCCTTCCGGCTCGCCAAGCTCGACCGCAAGCTCTATCCCGACCTGATCACCGCCGGCACGCCGGAAGCGCCCTTCTACACCAATTCGACGCAGCTCCCGGTCGGCTACAGCCGCGACATCTTCCAGGTGCTCGACCTGCAGGACGCGCTGCAGACCAAGTACACCGGCGGCACCGTCCAGCACATCTTCCTCGGCGAGTCGGTCAGCGACCCCGCCGCCGTCAAGCAGTTCGTCCGCACGGTCTGCGGCCACTACCGCCTGCCCTACTTCACGCTCACGCCGACCTTCAGCATCTGCCCCGAGCACGGCTACCTGCGCGGCGAGCAGCACGCCTGCCCGGCCTGCAGGCACGAGACGGAAGTCTACTCGCGCGTCGTCGGCTACCTGCGCCCGGTCAGCCAGTGGAACGAGGGCAAGCAGGAGGAGTTCCGCGAGCGCCGCACGTTCGCCGTGCCCGCCGCGGCGGACGGCGCGGCGCGCGTCCCGGCGGAAACGCCCCGTCCGGCGCATGCTTGAGGCTTGATGGGTTGCACATGCCACTCGCCACATCCAGCGGCGCGGATCACGCCGCTCCGACGATGCGCATGCGTATCGGCGGATTCCTGCCGCTGAGCCTCTGCGACTATCCGGGGCGCGTGGCGGCCGTGGTCTTCACGCGCGGCTGCAACTTCCGCTGTCCCTTCTGCCACAACGGGCACCTGCTGGACGCGGCGGACGCACCGGACGACCCCGCGGCGGACGACGTGCTGGCGCGGCTCGCGGAGCTCGTCGCACGGCTGCAGGGCGTCGTGGTCAGCGGCGGCGAGCCGACGCTCCAGCCGGGCCTGCTCGCCGAGCGCCTGGTCGACTTCATCGCCATGGACATCAAGGCGTCCTGGGAGAAATACCCCGTGCTGGCCGGCGCGCCCTGCGACGTTCCTGCGCTACAGCGCAGCGTCGCGCTGATCGCCGGCAGCGGAGTGCCCCACCAGTTCCGGACGACGCGCGTCCCGCCGCTGCTTTCGGACGCCGATTGCGCCGCAATCGCGCGCCAGTC
>CAYPJN010000645.1:0-1508 GCA_964411055.1 uncultured Lentisphaerales bacterium
TTCGCCACCGATGCCAAAGGAAGGCGCCTGGTCACGGACTCGGCACCGCTGGATGGCGGCGGGCCGATCTACCTGGCGGAGTTCGGCGCGCCGGGTCACGAACCGCTGCAGGCGATCCGGTTCCTGATGAACCCCCGTAACGGCCCCTACACGAAGGGCCCCCGCAGCGTGCATGTGCATCCGTTCCTATCGCCGGACGGCAACTTGGCCTTTTTCAACTCGGACGAGTCAGGCCTCTCGCAGGCCTATATGATCCGGGCGTTGAGCGTTGAGAGTTAAGCGTTCAGCGTTGAGATTTAGGTGTTCAGCGTTGAAAGGGCCGTGCCGACGGCCCGATGTCTTCTCCGATCCCCGCTGCTGACGCAGCGGCCCATGAAGTAGTGACAAGTTCCTATAGCATAACGGATGCACGACCATCCCACCGTGCGCCCTTCTCGCACCCCCTGAGGCTCACCGATTCCCGGATTCCCGGCCGGTTCCAGACAAATAGCTATTGAGTTGGCTGGGGAGATTGGGATACAGTAATACTTCACCTGAACCGTCGGCAAGGACGCCTGATGAAGATGAACCTCAAGTACCGCCAATTTCTCCCCGAATCCCGCCGGGTGGTCGTCAAGATCGGCACGCGTGTGATCACCCAGTGCATGGGCCGCCCGGACATGCCGCAGTTGCGCAGCCTGGTTGGCCAGATCGCGGCGTTGCGCCGCCAGGGCATGGAAATGGTGGTCGTCAGCTCCGGCGCGGTCGGCGCGGGCATGGAGGCGCTCGGCATCCGCGAGCGCCCCCAGTCGGTCTCCGACCAGCAGATGTGCGCCGCCGTGGGACAGGCGCGCCTGATGGCCCACTACACGCGGCTGTTCATGCGCTACAAGATCCGCATCGGGCAGGCGTTGCTGACCTACGACGACTTCGAGCACCGCGTGCGCAACGCCAACGCCAAGCGCACCCTCGAGCACCTGCTGCGCGCCGGCGTCGTGCCGGTGATCAACGAGAACGACGTCGTTGCGGACGCCGAGCTGCAGGCGGGACTGACTTTCGGCGACAACGACTACCTGGCCGCGCTGGTGTCCCGGCTCATCCGGGCCGACCTGCTGGTGATCCTCTCGACGGTTGACGGCGTGCTGCGCGGCAACGGCTCCGGCCGGCGCCGCATCCCCTGCATCGACAAGCTGGACCCGGAGATATTCAAGCTGGTCAACCCGGGCGCCGGCACCCTCTCCCGCGGCGGCATGGAGTCCAAGCTCAAGGCCGCCAAGCTGGCCACCGAGGCCGGCTGCTCCGTCGTCATCTGCAACGGCCGCCGCCGCGACACGCTCACGGACGTCGTGGCCGGCAAGGATACCGGCACCCTGATCCTCAGCACCAACCTCTGAAGGAGCGGCGGCCATGACTCTGCACGAGACGATGCGCGGCATGGGCGACGCGGCGCAGGAGGCGGCGCGGCGCATGGCGACGCTCAGCACGCGGCGCAAGAACATCGCCCTGCGCGCCATGGCCGCGGCGGTTGA